>JAKAZX010000296.1 GCA_021826485.1 Pseudomonadota bacterium
GCGAACTTCGTGGTCAGCGATGCCGCGCCGGCCTGACGCGCCCCCCGGCTTGCGCGGCCGGGGGAAGCCGCAGCAGACTGGCCGGCCCATGACCCCGGAGCAAGCACCCATGCCGGGCTGACCCCCCGGCATCCGATCCGATCACGCCCATCTGCGCCCACCCGCCCCTTGAGCGCGGCGCGACCTTCGCGGCGCACGCGCGTTGACCCGCCTGGCCGAGGACCGTCCTGCATGGCAAAACTGAAACTCGTCACTATTCCGGTCACGCCGTTCGAACAGAACTGCGCGCTGCTGTGGGAGGAGGCATCGCGCCGCGGCAGCGTGATCGACCCCGGCGGCGACGCGCCACGCATCCACGCGGCCATCCGGACGCACGGCGTGACGGTGGAGAGCATCCTGCTGACGCACGGCCATCTGGACCATGCCGGGGGTGCGGCGGAACTCAAGCGCCTCCTGGACGCCGACGGGGAGCCGGTGCCGATCATCGGCCCGGACGCGCGGGACGGCTTCCTGCTGGAGGGGATCGCCGCACAGGCCCGCAGCTACGGCATCGCCGGCCTGGAGAACGCGACCCCCGACCGCTGGCTGACCGAGGGCGAACAGGTCGCCATCGGCGGGGTCGCGTTCGACGTGCTGCACTGCCCCGGCCACACGCCCGGCCACGTCGTGTTCGTCGCGCCCACACTCCGCCTGGCCGTGCTGGGGGACGTGCTGTTCCGCGGCAGCATCGGCCGCACCGACCTTCCCTATGGCGACCATGCGGCCCTGCTGGCCGCCATCCGCGACAAGGTGCTGCCGCTCGGCGACGACGTGCGCTTCCTGTGCGGCCACGGACCGGCATCGAGCATCGGGGAGGAACGGCGCAGCAACCCGTTCCTCGCCGGCCTGACGGCGGGAACCGGACCCCAGCACGGCGATTGAGACGCCATGCCCGACCCATCGAACCGGCGCGCGGCGCCGCTGCTGCTGTTGCTGCTGGCGCTGCTGCCGCTGGCTGGCTGCGGTTCCTTTCTGACCGAGGGCACGGCGACCGGCGCCGGCATCGCCGGCGCCGGCATCGCCGGGGCAGTGACGAAGGATGCGACGGTGGGGGCCGCGATCGGCCTCGGCGTCGCGGCCGGCGCCAATGCCGGGCTGCTGTTCGTCGAACGCTCCGTCCACAACCGCACGCAGGACAGCATCGCGGCGGCGGCGGGCAAACTCGACGCCGGCGCGGTCGGGCCGTGGAGCGTGGAGCACTCGATCCCGATCGAACTCAGCCAGCATGGCGAGGTCGCCGTCGGCCGCGAGATCGAAGGGCCGGACTTCGCCTGCAAGGAGATCGTCTTTTCGGTCGATAGCGGCAGCGGCCCGACACAGAAGCGGTCGTTCTATACCGCCTATATCTGCCGCGACGGCGATGTCTGGCGCTGGGCAACCGCCGAACCGGCGACATCGCGCTGGGGCACGTTGCAGTGAGGGGCGGCGCAGTGAGGGCGGCGGCGCTGGCAGCAGCGCTGCTGCTGCCGCTGCTGCTCGGTGGCTGCCAGTCCCTTGCGGAACTGACCGGCATCGCCACCGGCGGCGCGGCCGGCCTGGCCACCGCCAATCCCGCCATCGGCTACGCGGTCGGCATCGGCACGGCGGTCGCCGCGGACGAAGCCTATAAGTGGTTCGGCCGCACCCGCCAGAATGCCGAGCAGGAAGCGATCGCCGGCGCCGCCGCCGCGCTCAGCGAGGGGGACGAAGCCCCCTGGCGCATCCGCCACACCATTCCGATCGGCGACGAGGAGGGCAAGGTGCGCGTGGTGCGGGTGATCGACACGCCGCTCGCCCAATGCCGGGAGATCGTCTTTTCCGTCACCGATGCACCCAAGCCGCCGCGCTGGTATGTCACCAGCATCTGCCAGCAGGCCGACGGCTGGCACTGGGCAGAGGCGGAACCCGCCGTGGCGCGCTGGGGATTCCTGCAGCAGGGCGGCTCCTGATCCGGGCCGGTATCACGCTAGCCCGCCGGCGCCGGCCGTTCCGGCCAGGCTCGCCGGAACGGCCGCGCGGCCCGCATAGCGCATCAGGAACTGCCGTGCGCGATCGGTCTGCGGGCGCTCGAAGAACACGTCGGGCGGCCCCGTCTCCACCACGCGGCCATGATCCATGAACACCACCCGGTCCGCCGCGTCACGGGCGAAGCCCATCTCATGCGTCACGACCACCATCGTCATGCCGGCGCCGGCAAGGTCGCGCATGACGGCGAGGACCTCGCCGACCAGCTCGGGATCGAGCGCACTGGTCGGCTCGTCGAACAGCAGCAGCCGCGGCTTCATCGCCAGCGCCCGGGCGATACCCACGCGCTGCTTCTGGCCGCCCGAGAGTTGCGCCGGGTAGGCATTCTTGCGCGCCGCCAGGCCCACCCGTTCCAGCAGCGCCTCGGCCTGCGCCTGCGCCTGGGGGCGCGGGATGCGCTGCACGTGCACCGGCGCCGCCATCACGTTCTGGAGCACGCTCAAATGCGGCCAGAGCGCGAAGTGCTGAAACACGAAGCCGATGCGCATGCGCAGCCGCGAGAGTTCCGCGTCGGACATCGGCGCGTTGCCGCCGCCGCGCACGCCCATGCGCTCCCCGGCGATGAAAACCGCACCGCTGTCCGGCCGCTCCAGCCAGTTGATGCAGCGCAGCAGCGTGGATTTGCCGGAGCCGGAGGGACCGAGCAGGCAGACCGTTTCGCCCTCCTGCACCGCGAGCGAGATGCCGTCCAGCACGAGATTCGCACCGAACGACTTGGTCAGGCCGGTGACGGACAGGACCGGCGGCGCTGTCATGCCTGCGCGGCCTGCCGCACCTCGCCATCCCGGTACTGGCCCCAGGCCGCGCGCATCGCCGCCATCGATATGTCGTCATAGTCGAACCGGGGCAGCGGGTCGGCGTCCCAGTGGCCGTATCCGTCGCGGCCGCGGACGAGGGTTGCCGTGCGCCGGCCGATGGTGGACTGCACGCGGGGCGGGATGAAGAAGAACGCGAAGCCGATCCGCCGCCCATCGCTCCGATTCGGCTGCGAACCATGCACGGTGCGCTCGTGATGCAGGCTGAACTCGCCCGGCTGCAACGTGAGCGTGACGGCCGCGCTGTCGTCCGCCACCGCAATCGACTGTCCACGAGCCAGCATGTTGCCTTCCGCGAAGGTCTCCTCATGCTGGAGATCCGGCTGCACATGCGTTCCCGGCAGCACCTGCAGCGCGCCGTTGTCGGCGTGACTCTCGGTCAGCGCCACCCAGGCCGTGACCTCCTCGTGCGGGGCGAGGCCGAAATAGGCGCTGTCCTGGTGCCAGGAGACGTATTCCCGCCCGCCACCGCCCTTGGCAAAGATGGAAGCCCCGAACAGCAGGATGTCCGGCCCGATCAGGCTTTCCACCGCATCCAGGATCGCCGGGCTGCGCGCCAGTTCCACCACCCAGGGCATCGCGAGATGACCCTTGATCTTCAGGCTGCGGTTCGCATCCGCGCCGACATGATCCTCGTACGCGCGCACGCGCCGCACGCAATCCGCGGCCTGCTCCGCGTCGATGGCGCGCAGCGGCGCGAGCCATCCATGCGTGCGGAACTGCGCGATCTGCGCCTGCGTCAGACTGCCTGCCATCGCCAATCCTCCCTCAGCGTCTCGCTTCCGCGGCGTTCAGCACGATGCGCACGCCGCCCTCCACCGTCAGACACAACAGCCAGTAGAGCAGCACCGCCGCGACGAAGGACGCGAACGGCACGTAGTACGTGGCCTGGATTTCGTCGGCGGCGTAGGTCAGCTCCTCCACGGCGATGATGACCAGGAAGGCGCTGTCCTTGATCACCTGCACCGCCTGGTTGCCCAGCATCGGCACTGCCGCCAGAAGCACGGGCGGAAGCACGATCCGCATCACCAGCCGCGCGCCGTGAAAGCCGAATGCCCGGCCGGCATCCTCGGCATCGCGCGGCAGCGATTCGTGGATGCCGCGCAGCAGTTCGGCAAGGTATGCGCCGTGATAGACGGACAGCGCAACGATGCCCGCGGTCAGATTGTTCACCACGATGCCGAAGCTGGGCAGGCCGTAATAGATCAGATAGCAGAACAGCATGAACGGCACGCAGCGGAGCAGGTCTATCACGAGCCAAAGGCTGCGCCGCAGCAGCGTGAGGCGCGTCAGCGTCAGCGCGAACAGGACGACGCCGAGCACCGCCGCCACCACCATCGCGGATGCCGTGATCCACAGCGTGTTGAGCAGACCGTCGAACAGCAGGCTGCGCTGCTCCCAGACCACGGCCACGCCGTTCATGCGCCCGCCCCGGCCACGCGGCGCTCCAGCATGCGCTGTGCGAGCACGAACCCGCCGATGATGACGACATAGACCGCCAGGATGACGAGGAACGGCGGCAGCGGCCGGTAGGTCTGCGCCCCGATGCGCACGGCCGCCCGCGTCAGGTCCACGACCCCGATGACGGCCACCGCAGGCGAGACCTTGATCAGCAGCGTCATTTCGTTGACCAGCGCGGGCAGCGACGCGCGCATGATCTGCGGCAGAACGATCAGCCGCAGCCGCTGGCCGCGCCGCATTCCGCAGGCCCGCGCGGCGTCCAGTTGGTCGGCGGGGAACGCCAGCAGCGCACCGCGCCAGATTTCGCAGTTGAACGCCATGGACCCAAGCGTCAGCGTCGCGACCGCCGCCGCGAAGCGCGGAATCTCCAACCCCAGCGTGGGCAGCGCGAAATACACCAGCAGCACCAGCGTCACCGACGGCGTCGCGCGCAGCAGGGACACCACGACCGCCACGATCGGATCGGCCAGCGGCACGCGCGCCCATCGCACCAGCCCGAGCAGCAGGCCCAGCGGTGTGCCGAGAAGGATGGCGAGCATGGAGATGCCGAAGGTTTCCCCCGCACCCGCCGCCAGCGTCAGCAGGCCGGCCGTATTCATCGTCCTGGCCGCCGCAGATCAGGTTTCGTCAGACGGCAACCTCAAACGTTCGCTACAGGATGGTCGGGCAGGTCTTCGAATGTCGCGTTGAAGTAGGTCTTCTGCAGCGCGTGCATCGACCCATCGTTCTTGGCACCGGCGAGGAATTCGTTGAACACGGCAAGCAGGCCGGCGTTTCCCTTGGCGACCGCCCAGGCGATATAGGTCGGCTGGGATACCGCCTGGCCCACCGCGAACACGTCCGGCTTGGCGGCGACGATCGAATCCAGGCTCAGCTTCGTGTTCACCACGTAATCGAGGCGGCCCACCGCCAGGTCCTGATAGGCCTCGGGATAGCCCTGATACTGGACCACCTTGCCGAGCGAACCGCCGGTCGCCTTGAGCATGTCGCCGAGCTGGGGCAGCAGCTTCAGCATAGCGCTGCCGGCCTCCAC
>JAKAZX010000010.1:0-14103 GCA_021826485.1 Pseudomonadota bacterium
GGGGGGTATCAAGGTCCAGCAGCCGCATGATCTCGATGTTCAGCCGGCTGAACGGCTCGATCACCTTGCCGCTGGTGAGGTATTCGGCTTCGTAGCGGCGCACGAAGCCGGTCAGCGCATCGCGCATCGCCGCCTGCCACGCGGCGCTGGCGGCGCGCGACTGCTGCACGATGTCCAGTACGCGCCCCAGCCGCAACGCGGCGTCGGCGGCGGCCTTGCGGGCGTCGACGTGTCTTTCGGCATCGAGCCGGCGGAGCACCGCGGCGCGCAGGTCATCGGCCTCCGGATGCAGCGTGCCATTCCACAGATCGGCTTCCGCGCCCTCCACCATGAAGCGCAGTGCGACGATGGGAAGCGTCGGTGCCGGCGCATTCCGTTCGTCCGCCATGCGCGGAAAGATATCCTCCTGCTGGCGGCGGATCACCGCCGGGCGGTCGCGCGCCGGCGTCTTGTTCAGGCACTCCACCAGATCGAGGCCTGCGGCATGCAGGTCGAACACCCATTCGACCAGGGCGGCCACGCTGTATTTCTCGATGCTTGTGACGTAGACGACGAGATCGGCGAGCGACAACGCCTCGATCAGCGCCGGCAGATAGCGTTCGGCGCCAACCGAGTCGCAATCCGGCGTGTCCCACAGGACCATGTCGTTGGGCAGCGTGCTGCCGGTGCGGGGTGCCACGCAAAACAGATCGAAGCGGTCGCCCGCGGCCTGCTCCGGCGGCACGCGCGCGAAGTCGCGAAATGCGAGCGGCCGGGTCGCAAGCGGGTCGGTGCGGCCGGCCACGAAGGCCCAGGCCAGCCGGGTGAACCCGCCCTCCGGGCTGGTGGCGGCGAGCGGCGCTTTCGCCAGGATGTTGACCACCGAGCTTTTGCCGACCTTGGTGCCACCGAACACCACGACATGGCGCGGGCGGCCCGGCACGGGGCGGGGCGCGACGCGATTGCGCAGCAGCGCGTCCGCCAGCAGCAGGTCCCGCCGCAGATGCGCCGCGCCGGCCGTGCCGCCGGCCAGGGCTGCTGCCGCCGCCGCCGGCGTCGCGTCGAGCAGGCCGGCCGAGGCGAAGCTGCGACGCAACACGGCCACGTCGGCAATCACGGACTCGATCGGGGCTGCCGGCGGCACGCGCGCCCTGCCTACATCGGCGGCACCAGCCCGTCCTTGCCGACGCCGATGCGGTCGGCCCGCAGCGACCCGTCCAGCGCCTTCGAGACGAAGATGATGACATGGGCGCCGGGGACCAGCATCGTCCGGTCGCCCTTGGTATAGGTGATCACCGGCGCCTCCGCCGGCACGGTCACGGTCTTCTCGCCGCCCTTGTAGGTGAGGGTCAGCGTGCGGCCGGAGGTGCCGGTGACCGTGCCGACGGTGCCGTTGGTCATGGTGCTGCCCGGCTGCAGGTCCCACGCGCGGTGCCCTTCGCCCACGCCGCGCATGGATTCGGGGAACACCTGGATTTCCATGGCCATCAACGTGCCGTCCGGCTGCGGCATGGCGGCGGTGCCGATGAAGCTGCCCGGCCGGATATCCTCCATCCGGGCCGGGGCGATGGCCGTGATCGGGGTCTGCGGGGTCATGGCCAGGCGAACCGGCTTGCCGTCCCGCGCCGTGACCGTGATCGCGTCATCGGCAACGGCGGTGATGGTGCCGCGCACCCGGGCGGGCGGCGCGCTTTGGGCGGCGGCCCGCAGGATGACGGCGTTGGCGGCGACGGCGGCGAGCAGGAGGCGGCGGGCGACGGGCATGGGACAGTCCCCTCGGTTGCACCGCCCCCACTGGCGAACCGGGCGGGGCGGCAGGATATAGGGCGCAGGCAGCGACGCGGGAGATGGCGATGGCCGGCGATATCACCGCATATCACGCCCACATTTATTATGACGCGCCCACCCGCCCAGTGGCGGAGGCGGTGCGGGCGGGGATCGCGGCGGCGTTTCCCGCCGCGCGGCTGGGCCGCTGGCACGATGTACCGGTCGGCCCGCATCCGCAGGCGATGTATCAGGTCGCGTTCGCGCCCGACCTGCTGCCCGCGCTGTTCCCGTGGCTGCTGCTGCACCGCCGGGGACTGACCGTGCTGCTGCACGCCGAAACCGGGGATGACCTGGCCGACCATCGGGACCATGCCACCTGGATGGGCGCGGTGCTGCCCCTGCGGCTGGAGGCGCTGGGCGGCTGAACCGCCGGGCCGGTCAGTCGTTCCCGCCGCAGGGCAAAACGGGGGATTACCATGTCCGAGAGCACCAGACGGCGGTCTGACGCCCGGCGACTGGCCGAACAGGCATTGCGCGCCCAGGCCGCCGGCCATGATGCGGCGGCCGAACGGCTGTTCGCCGAGGCGCAGCAGATCGACCCCGACACCGTCGCCGCCGTATTGCAGGAACACGATGCCGGGCACGAGCCGGACGCGCGCGACCAGCGGACGTTCACGCGCGACCGGCTCGACCAGCACACCGAGCCGCCGCTCAGCTCCGGGGACGGATGACGGCGGCAACCTCGTCGAGCGCCACCGGATCGTCGATAGTGGGCGGCGGGCGCGGGTCCTCCCCGTCGGCGAGGCGGCGCAGGCTGGCGCGCAGGATCTTGCCCGACCGGGTCTTGGGCAGCCGCGGCACCACATGGGCGGTGCGGAAGGCGGCGACCGGGCCGATGCGCTCGCGCACCAGGGCCACCAGTTCGCGTTCCAGCTCCTGCGCCGCCCGCGTGCTGCCGGCCTTCAGCACGACGAGGCCGAGCGGGGCCTGGCCCTTCAGCGCATCGGCGACGCCCACGACGGCGCACTCGGCCACATCCGGATGGCTTGCCAGGATCTCCTCCATCGCGCCGGTGGACAGGCGGTGACCGGCCACGTTGATGATGTCATCGGTCCGGCCCATGACCGACACGTCACCGTCGGCATCGATCTCCCCGGCATCGCCGCTGCGATACCAGCCCGGAAAGTCGGCCAGATAGGCGCGCCGGAACCCGTCCGCGTCGTTCCAGAGCGTCGGCGCGCACCCGGGCGGCAGCGGCAGACGGAGCGCGAGGTGGCCGCTGGTGCCGCGTGGCAGGACGTTGCCGGCATCGTCCAGGGCCTGCAGGTCATAGCCGGGAGACGGCCGGCCGCCGGTGCCGGGCTTCGACGGGAACAGGCCGAGGCCGCGGAACCCGGCGGTGATCGGCCAGCCGGTTTCGGTTTGCCACCAATGGTCCACGACCGGCCGGCGCAGTTTTTCGCCGGCCCAGATCGCGGTCGGCGGGTCGCAGCGTTCCCCGGCGAGATAGAGCGCCTCGAACCGGCTGAGATCGTGGCCGGCGAGCAGCGCCGCCTCGGGGTCCTGCTGCTTGATGGCGCGCAGGGCGGTGGGGGCGGTGAACAGGACCTTCACCCCATGCTCCGCGCAGACGCGCCAGAAGGCGCCGGCATCCGGAGTGCCGACCGGCTTGCCCTCGTACAGGATCGTGGTGCAGCCGGCGAGCAGCGGGGCGTAGACGATGTAGCTGTGGCCGACCACCCAGCCGACATCCGAGGCGGTCCAGAACACGTCGCCGGCGCCGAGCCCGTAGATCATGCCCATCGACCGTTGCAGCGCCACGGCATAGCCGCCGGCATCGCGGACGATCCCCTTCGGCTTGCCGGTCGTGCCCGAGGTGTAGAGCACGTAAAGCGGGTCGGTCGCGGCGATCGGCACCGGATCGTGCGGGGCGGCGGCGGCCGCGGCCTCCTGGAAATCCTCGTCGCGGCCCGGCCGCAGCGCTGCGGCCTGCTGGGGGCGCTGCAGGATGAGGCAGAACTCCGGCTTGTGGGCCGACATCTCGATGGCCGCATCCAGCATCGGCTTGTAGGCGACGACCCGCCCCGGCTCCAGCCCGCAGGACGCCGAGATGACGGCGCGGGGCGCGGCATCCTCGATGCGCTTGGCGAGCTCGGCCGCGGCGAAGCCGCCGAACACCACCGAATGCACCGCCCCCAGCCGCGCGCAGGCGAGCATGGCGATCACCGCCTCCGGCACCATCGGCATGTAGATCACCACCCGGTCGCCCGCGCGCACCCCGCGCGCGGCGAGCGCGCCGGCAAGGTGCGCCGTGCGATCGCGCATCTGCGCGTAGCTGAAGCGGGCGCGCGCGCCGGCCATCGGGCTGTCCCAGATCAGCGCCGTCCGTTCCCCGTTGCCGGCGGCGACGTGGCGATCCAGCGCATTGGCGCAGACATTGAGCCGGCCGCCGGCAAACCACTGGCCGAACGTGCCCAGCGCGGGGTCGAACACGCGGTCCCAGCGGCGCGCCCAGGTGATCGCCTCCGCCGCTTCCGCCCACCAGCCTTCCGGATCGGCGCGCCAGGCGGCATAGGTCGCGGCATAGTCCATGACGACGTTTCCTCCCATCCGACCGGGCGAGGATGCGCCGAAGCGCCAGTGCTGGCGAGAGCGGCGGCCGGGCCGGCCGGCGGCCTTGGGCTGGGTGCTTGTCGGCATTGCGGGCCCAGCGTAGCTTGGCGGTCGGGCAGCATTGCCCATATGCGCGCAACGCGGGACGCAGACGCCCGCCCTTGTCCGGGAGGTTTTAGGATGGAAACGAATCGTCGAGGCGGTCTGTCGCGGCGCGCCGTTCTGTTGGGGAGCGTGCAGACCGCGGCGGGGCTGGCTGCCGCGGCGGCATTTCCCGGCCTCGCCTGGGCTGCCGAGGAGCCGCCGATCGGCACGTGGCCGGCGGGCTCGGCGGGCGATTCGGTGTTCATCGGCATCAGCGTGCCGCGCACCGGCACCTATGCCGTGCAGGGCGAGGACGAGCTGAAGGGCTATATGCTCGCGGTCGATCATCTGAACAGCGGCGACCCGCTGATGAAGGCCATCTCGCCGAACATCAAGAAGGGCGTGCTGGGCAAGACCGTGAAGTTCGGCGTCGCCGATTCGGAAGCGAAGCCCAACACGGCGGTGCAGGAGCAGTCCCGCTTCATCAGCGAGAATAAGGCGGTGCTGATCACCGGCGCGACCTCGAGTGCCGTTGCCGTCGCGCTCAACAAATTCGCGCAGCGCGAGAAGGTGCTCTACGTCACCGGCATTTCCGGCTCCAACGACACGACCGGCAAGGACTGTGTGCGCTACGGCTTCCGCCAATGCTTCTACGGCCAGACCGCCGCTGCGGCGATCGCGCCGGTCTTGGTGAAGGCGATCGGCAAGAACAAGAAGGTCGCCTACCTGACCCCGGACTACACCTATGGCCACACCGTGCAGAAGTCGATGGAGGACTACCTGAAGCCGGCTGGCTGGACGACGGTGACCAATCAGGTCGCGCCGCTCGGTGCGCCCGACTACAGCCCCTATCTGCTCAACATCGCGAATTCCGGCGCGGACGTGCTGCTGAACGTCAACTGGGGTCACGACGCCGTGCTGTCCACACAGCAGGCCAAGCAGTTCGGCATCCTGGCCAAGCAGAAACTGGTCTTCCCCTATCAGATTCCGTTCATTGCCAAGGAAGTCGGGCCGGACGTGACGGCGGGCGTGCTCGCCGCCACCGATTTCTGGTGGACGCTGCAGGACAAGTTCCCGGTCGCCAAGATGTTCGTCACGGCGTTCGAGAAGAAGTACGGGTACAAGCCGGAGTGGACGGCCGAGAGCGCCTACATGTCGTTCGCCATGTGGGCGGATGCGGTCGAGCGTGCCGGCACGTTCTATCCGCCCGCCGTCATCAAGGCGTTCGAGGCGGGCGCCAAGATCCAGGGCATGGTCGGGGAGGAGTGGATGCGCGGCGCCGACCATCAGATGGTCCATCCGGTGGTGATCGTCCGCGGCAAGGCCCCGTCCGACATGAAATCGCCTGACGACTACTGGGAAGTCATGGAGATCGTGCCGGGCGAGGGGGTGATGCAGGCGCCGGATGCGTTCGGCTGCAAGCTCGGCGACTATACGTGACATCGACGGGCCGGCAGGAGTGCGAAGCGTGAGCAGGATCTGCCGGCCCGCATGATCAGTTGGGCGAACTTCGTCTCGCAGCTTTTCAATGGGCTCGCCTCCGGCGCGCTGCTGGCGTTGATCAGTTCGGGACTGACGATCATCTACGGCACGCTCGGCGTGCTCAATCTGGCGCATGGCGCGATGTTCATGCTCGGCGGCTATGCCGGCTACGTCGCGTACCATGCGACGGGCTCGTTCGTGATCGCCGTCGTCGCCGGCGCGCTGTTCATGGTCGCGTTCGGGGCGCTGGTGGAGCGGGTGATCATCCGCAGCTTCTACGACCGTCCGCCCGAGGACCAGATCCTGGTGACCTTCGGCATCGGCATCGTCATCGTCGAACTGGTCAGGCTCGGCTTCGGCAGCCTGACCATGTCGGTGCCGCCGCCGTCCTGGGCCGCCGGCGTGACGCCGATGGGCTTCCTGATCTACCCGACCTACCGGATCGTCGTGCTGGCGATCGCGGCGGCGGCACTGGGGGTGCTGTACATCGTGCTCTACCGCACGCGCCTCGGCATGATCGTGCGGGCGGGCATCGAGGACTCCGGCATGGTCGGGATGCTGGGGATCAACGTCTACCGGGTGTTCATGCTGGTGTTCGGCATCGGTGCCATGGCGGCCGGGTTCGCCGGTATCGTCAACGCGCCGGTGGTTTCGCTGACCCCGGATATCGGCGACGGCATCCTGGTCCAGACTTTCGTGGTCGTGGTGATCGGCGGCGTCGGGTCCTTCCCCGGCGCGATCCTGGGGGGGCTGATCGCCGGCGAAATCCTCAGCCTCACGTCGATGGTCGATCCCGCCTATTCGGAGGTGATGCTGTTCGTGGTGATGACGCTGGTGCTGCTGCTGCGCCCGCAGGGCCTGCTCGGCCTGAAGGGACGCGCCTGACATGCTCCGCCCGCGTCCGCTGATGATCGAGGCGCTGACCGCCGCCGGGTTGATCGTCGTGCCGTTCGTGCTGCCGCTTCTCGGCTTCGCGCCGGGGACGATCAATCAGATCCTGGTCTGGGGCCTGTTCGGGATCGGCTTCGACATCGTGTTCGGATACACCGGTCTGCTGTCCTTCGGGCAGTCGGCCTTCTACGGCACCGGCGGCTTCGTCGCCGCCTATCTGCTCACCAACAACCTGACGTCGAGCGTGCTGCTGTCCCTGGCGATCGGCACCGTGGGCGCGGCGGTGGCGGGCGTTCTGGTCGGCGCGCTCGCCCTGCGGCGCACCGGCATCTACTTCGCGATGATCACGGTCGCCATCGCCGAGACGTTCTTCTTCCTGGAGAATTCGCCGCTGTCGGAATGGACGGGCGGGGAGAACGGTCTGCCCGGTGTGCCGTCGCCGGTGTTCCAGATCGGCGGACTGGTCTGGCGGGTCGATAATGGCTGGCCGATGTACTGGTTCCTGGCGGCCTGCTACTTCATCGCCCTGGTGATCGCACTGCGCGTGGTGCGCTCGCCGGTCGGGGCGATCCTGACCGCGATCCGGGACAATCCGCTGCGCGCCCGCGCTGTCGGCCATGCGGTGGGGCTGTACAAGCTGACCGCCTTCGTGGTGGGGGCGGCCTATGCGGGGCTGGCCGGCGGCCTGCTCGGGGTTCTCCAGGGCTTCATGCCGCCGGACGCCTTCACCTTCGACACGTCCGGCCAGCTCGTCATGCAGACCGTGATCGGCGGCAGCGCCACTTTGTTCGGTCCGCTGGTGGGCGCGGCGGTCTGGCTGTATCTGCGGGATTTCCTGCAAAGCAGCCTGGGGCTCGGCAGTGCGTGGAAACTGGTGCTCGGGCTCGTGTTCGTACTGCTGGTGGTGTTTCTGCGGCGCGGACTGATCGGCGGCGGCCGCTCGCTGATCGCAACGCTCGCTGCCCGGCCGCCGCACGAGGCAGCCGAAGAGTCGGCAGCTTTGGTCGTGACGGCGCCGACTCTCGCGAGCCTCGGCCCCTCGCGCCGCCGGGCGCCCCCTGCCGGCAGCGGGCCGGCGCTGGAGGCGCGCGGGCTGACCAAGATCTACGGCGGTCTTGCCGCCAACCGCGACATCGACTTCGCGGTGGAGGAGGGTGAGCTGCGTGGCGTGATCGGCCCGAACGGCGCAGGCAAGAGCACGTTCTTCAAGATGCTGACCTGCGAGGTGGCGCCGACCGCCGGGCGCATCGTGCTGCATGGCCGCGACATCACCGGGCTCGACGTTTCACGCGTCTGCCAGCTCGGGCTGACCAAGAGCTACCAGGTGAACCAGTTGTTCGCGCGGCAGACGGTGCGCGAGAACATCACGATCGCCGCACTTGCCGAACGACGCGGGCGGTTCCGTCTCGACCTGCTGCGGCGGATCGATCGGGTGCCCGGACTCGCGGCGCAGGTGGAGCAGACGCTGGGCGTGGTCGGGCTGACCGCCCGGGCCGATGTGCCGGTCTCCGAACTCGCCTATGGCGAGAAGCGGCGGCTGGAGATCGCGCTCGCGCTCGCATCGTCACCGTCGCTGCTGCTGCTGGACGAGCCGCTCGCCGGCATGAGCCCGCGCGAGCGGGTGGAAACCGTGCAGCTCCTCAAGAATCTCCGCCGCGGCCGCACGCTGATCATCGTCGAGCACGACATGGATGCCGTGTTCGAACTGGCCGAGCGCATCACCGTGCTGCATGAAGGGCGCAAGCTGGCGGAAGGGACGCCGGCCGAAATCCAGGCCAACAGTTTCGTGCAGGACGCCTATCTGGGCGGCGTGGTCGCGGCATGACGACGGCGCTGCTGGAGGCGGAGGGGCTGAACAGCTACTACGGCGACAGCCATATCCTGTTCGACGTGTCGCTGCGCATCGCGCCGCATGAGGTGGTGGCGCTGCTCGGCCGCAACGGCGCCGGCAAGAGCACGACGCTGAAGACGCTGATGGGCGTGGTGCGCGCCCGTTCGGGCCGCGTGCTGTTCGACGGGCAGCCCATCCAGGCGCTGCCGCCCTATGCGATCGCCGCGCGCGGCATGCAGTTGGTGCCGGAGGAGCGGCGCATCTTCGGGGCGCTGAATGTCGAGGAGAACCTAGTGCTGGCCGGCCTGTCCGCCCCCGGGCGCTGGCCGCTCGACCGCATCTATGCCCTGTTCCCGCGGCTGCGGGAACGCCGCCGCAGCCGGGGGACCGATCTTTCGGGCGGCGAGCAGCAGATGCTGGCGATCGCCCGCGCCCTCGTCCGCGACCCGAAGCTGATCCTGCTCGACGAGCCGTTCGAAGGCCTGGCGCCGATCATCGTGCGCGATCTGCTGGGCATCTGCCGCACCCTCGCCGAAGCCGGGCAGACCATCGTCGTGGTCGAGCAGAACATCCAGGCTGCCATGACGCTGGCGGATCGGATCTATGTTCTCAACAACGGCCACATCGTCGAGGAACTGACCGCGGCCGGCGTGCGCGCGGAGCCGGAAAAGCTGCATCGGTATCTCGGCGTATGAGGCCACGCTTCCGTCACATTCCGTCCCTACCACGCCGTCGAAGGAATGGCGGAGAACGGTATGGCGGACAACAGTTTTCGCCGGATTGCAGCGGCGCAGGGGTTGTTGCGGGAACCGTCGGCGGGCGCCCCGCCGGCGCGGCAGGCGGAGCAGGCGCCGGCCACCGCGTCCGCGCCGCAATCCAGCCACGCGCTTGAACCCAGCGAGTCATTTGCATACAAATGAACCGGCCGACGCGGAGGGTCGATTGGCGGATGCTGCGGTTGGGACGGCCGAGGCGGTGCTGGGCGACTATGTCGTCGAGGAGCAGGTCGGCTTCCTGCTGCGCCGCGCGCACCAGCGGCATGCCGCCCTGTTCCAGGAAGGGATCGCCGAAGCCGCCGAACTGACGCCCATGCAGTTCACGGCGCTGATCAAGACGGTCGAGCTCGGGCGGGTGACGCAGAACCATCTGGGGCGGCTGGCGGCGATGGACCCGGCGACCGTGCAGGGCGTGGTGCGGCGGCTGATCGCGCGCGGGCTGGTCCGGCGGACGCCGGACCCGATGGATCGCCGGACCGCGGTGCTGACCGCGACCGAGGAGGGGGTGGCGCTGGCCCGCCGGGCCGTGGCATGTGCCCGCCGCATCACCGAAGCGACGCTGCTTCCCCTGGATGCGGAGGAGCGGCAGCGCCTTCTTGCCCTGCTGCGCAAGCTGGCCTGAGGCGCCGGAGAGAGGATGGACGAATGGACGTGCTGACTGCCGGCGCGGTGCCGCCCGTCGCCGAACTGGCGGACCGGAGCGGTCTGGTCGCGCTCGACCGGCGATTTGTCGACCGGCTGATGTCCGAAGACCCCGACCTCGCGCGGCGGCTGCTCGCCGCGCGCGCCGAACCCGCCGCCCTGGAGGCGAAGACGGAGAGCGAACTGCTGATCGCGGTCGGCCCGCATCTGGAAAGCTTCGTGGCGGACCTGTTCGGGATCACGGAACCCCTGGCGGCGATAACCCGGGAAACCCGGCGGCTCGACCCGATCCATTCCGGCAAGCGCCTGTTCGTGCAGCGCCAGGCGGTGAAGAGATATCCCGACCCGGCCGGCTTCGACGGCCCGGCGTTGCAGGAGGCGCTGGAAGCGGCGATGGGCGAGGCGCTGAGCGAGCGCGCCTTCGCCGAGCATGTCGAGCACTGGGAACGCAACGCGCGGGGCACCGAACTCGACCTCGCGATGCGCTATGCGGCCTGGGCGACGCTGACGGCCGCGGGGCAGGCGCGTCACCGCGGCGGCACGCTGTTCCATGTGCCGCGCAGGATCGATCCGCAGCACCTCGTGCCGTTCGAGACGATCGAGCGCGACGGCGTGACCATGCTGCGGCTGCCCGAGCATGACTGGCGCGCGCGCGACGGCTTCGCGCTGACGGATGCCGGCATGACCGGCCCGCAGGCGCTGGACCAGATGAACTACTGCATCTGGTGTCATGCGCAGAGCAAGGATTCCTGCAGCAAGGGACTGAAGGATCGCAAGACCGGCGGCTTCCAGAAAAGCGCCTTCGGCGTCACGCTCGCCGGCTGCCCGCTGGAGGAGAAGATCAGCGAGATGCACGCGCTGCGTGCCCAGGGCTGCCTGCTTGGGGCATTCGCCATCATCGCCGTGGACAATCCGATGATGGCGGCCACCGGCCACCGCATCTGCAACGACTGCATGAAGGCGTGCATCTACCAGAAGCAGGAGCCGGTCGATATTCCCCAGGCCGAAACCTCGATCCTGAAGGATGTGCTGGCGCTGCCGTGGGGCTTCGAAATCTATTCGTTGCTGACGCGGTGGAACCCGCTCGACATCCGCCGGCCGCTGCCGCGGCCGGACAGCGGGCGCAAGGTGCTGATCGTCGGCCTCGGCCCTGCCGGCTTCACGCTTGCGCATCATCTGCTGAATGACGGCCATGCCGTGGTCGCAGTCGATGGGCTGAAGATCGAACCGCTCGGCTTCGACCCGGCGCAGCCGGTACGTGACGTAGCCGACCTTTTTGAGAATCTGGACGATCGCGTGATGGCCGGATTTGGCGGCGTTGCCGAATACGGCATCACCGTGCGCTGGAACAAGAACTACCTCAAGCTCGTGCGCCTGCTGCTGGAGCGGAGGGTGGGTTTCGCCGCGTTCGGCGGCATCCGCTTCGGGGGTGGCGCCACGCTGTCGGTGGACGATGCCTGGGCGATGGGGTTCGACCATATTGCCTTGTGCATGGGCGCCGGACGCCCGACCGTGATCGACATGCCGAACGGACTGGCGCGCGGCGTGCGGCAGGCGAGCGATTTCCTGATGGCGCTGCAACTGACCGGCGCGGCCAAGACCGCCTCGATCGCCAACCTGCAGGTGCGCATGCCGGTCGTGGTGATCGGCGGGGGGCTGACCGCGATCGACACGGCGACGGAAAGCCTCGCCTATTACGTGCGGCAGGTGGAGAAGTTCGCGCTTCGCTATCGCACGCTGCTCGCCGAACAGGGCGAGGCGGCGGTGCGCGCGCGCTGGACGGAGGAGGAAGCGGCGACGGCCGACGAGTTTCTCGCGCATGCGGCCGCCATCCAGGCGGAACGTGCGGCGGCGGCGCAGGATGGGCGGGCACCGCGGCTCGCGCAGCTTCTCGAGCGCTGGGGCGGTGCGACGATCGCCTATCGCCGGCGCATCAGCGATGCGCCGAGCTACACGCTCAACCACGAAGAAGTGGCGAAGGCGATGGAGGAAGGCGTGCGCTTCGCCGAGGGCCTGGCGCCGCTGGCGGTGGACGTCGATCAATTCGGCCACGCCGCCGCCCTGCGCTGCACGCGCGCTGACGGCAGCGAGGCGGTGCTGCCCGCGCGCGCCATCCTGGTCGCTGCCGGAACGCAGCCCAATACGGTATTGGCGCGCGAGGACGGTCGCATCCGGCTGGACGGCAAGTATTTCCAGGCGGTCGATGTCCATGGCGCGCCGGTGACGCCGGTGCGCGGCCTCAGCAAACCCGAGCACGCCGAAATGCTGATGCACCGCACCGAGGACGGGCGCTTCATCAGCTTCTTCGGCGATCTGCATCCGAGCTTCTTCGGCAATGTCGTGAAGGCCATGGGCAGTGCGCGCCGTGGCTACCCGGTGGTCAGCAGCGTGCTTGCCGCGGCCCCGCCGTCGGATGTCACCGGTGAGGCGCTGATCACCCGATGCCGCGAATCGCTGAGCGCGAGCGTCCATTCGGTGCAGCGGCTGACGCCGACGATTGTCGAGGTGGTGGTGCGCGCGCCGGCGCAGGCGCGGGCCTTCCGTCCCGGCCAGTTCTTCAGGCTGCAGAACTACGAGATGCACGCCCCGCGCGTTGCGGAAGCGGGCGGTGTCGGCACGCTCCTGGCGATGGAGGGGCTGGCGATGACCGGTGCCTGGACCGACCCCGAGCGGGGCCTCGTCTCTGTCATCGCGCTGGAGATGGGAGGCAGTTCCGATCTCTGCGCCGCACTCAGGCCGGGCGAGCCCGTGGTGCTGATGGGGCCGACCGGGACGCCCACGGAGATTCACGCCGATACGACGGTGGCGCTGATCGGCGGCGGCCTGGGCAATGCGGTGCTGTTCAGCATCGGCGCCGCGCTGCGTGCGGCCGGAACGCGCGTGCTCTACTTCGCCGGCTACAAGACCCTGCAGGACCGCTACAAGGTCGAAGAAATCGAGCGTGCGGCCGATACCATCATCTGGTGCTGCGATGAGGCGCCGGGCTTTGCCCCCGGACGGCCGCAGGATCGTGCGTTCGTCGGCAATATCGTGCAGGCCATGGCGGCCTACGGCGCCGGACGGCTCGGCGCGCCTGCCATCTCCCTCGGCGATGTCGCACATATGATCGTGATCGGCTCGGACCGCATGATGGCGGCCGTCGGCGCGGCACGGCACGGCGTGCTCGCGCCCTATCTGCGGCCCGACCATACCGCCATCGGCTCCATCAACTCGCCGATGCAGTGCATGATGAAGGAAGTCTGCGCGCAGTGCCTGCAGCCGCAGACCGATCCGCAGACCGGGGAGCGCCGCGTGGTGTTCTCCTGCTTCAACCAGGACCAGGCGTTGGATCGGGTGGACTTTCCCGCACTCAATGAACGCCTGCGGCAGAACGGCGTGCAGGAGAAGCTGACCGCGCAGTGGATCGATCGTGCGCTGCGGCTGCTGCACGCGCGGCCCGCGGTCGCGGCGGAATAGGCGACGAAGTGGTGGCGCCGCATCGCCGTGCGTGACAGCATGCAGGCGGCGTGCCCCACATTCGGCCAGGCGCGCCCGGATCAGGGGAGGGAGTGATGGCGATCGCCGCGGGACCGGAGAAGCAGGTCGGCAAGCTCGTCATCCGCAATATCGGCCTGCTGCTGTCCGGTGCGCTGGAAGCCCCGGTCCTCGACGCCGACACCGTGGTTGCCGAGGGCGGGCGCATCGTCGCCGTCGGCAAGGCGGCGGCGTGCGATACCGGCAACGCCAGCGTCACCATCGATGCGCACGGCGCGGCGCTGACCCCCGGGCTGATCGACAGCCATGTGCATCCGGTGTTCGGGGACTGGACGCCGCGGCAGACGCAACTGAACTGGATCGACAGCTTCCTGCATGGCGGCGTCACCACGATGGTGTCCGCCGGCGAAGTGCATCTGCCCGGCCGGCCGCGCGACGTGGTGGGCGTGAAGGCCCTGGCGATCACCGCGCAGCGCGCGTTCAGCAATTTCCGTCCCGGCGGCGTGAAACTGCATGCCGGCGCGCCGGTGATCGAAAAGGGCATGGTGGAACAGGACTTTGCCG
>JAKAZX010000010.1:14113-25635 GCA_021826485.1 Pseudomonadota bacterium
TCGGCGAAGTGGGGTTGGGCACCGTCAAGGCGGGTGACGAGGCGAAGCAGATGGTCGCCTGGGCGCGCAAATACGGCATGCAGAGCACCATCCACACCGGCGGCCCGTCGGTGCCCGGTTCCGGCTACATCGATGCCGACACGGTGCTGGAGGCGGATGCCGACATCATCGGCCACATCAACGGCGGCCACACGGCGCTGCCGCTGCGGCAGATCCGCTGCCTGTGCGAAGGCTGCGCGCGCGGCATCGAGATCGTCCATAACGGCAACGAGCTGGCTGCGCTGAGCGCGTTCCGCTACGCGCGGGAACTGGGACAGATGCAGCGCGTCATCCTGGGAACCGACAGCCCGGCAGGTTCGGGCGTGCAGCCGCTCGGTATCCTGCGCATGATCGCGCTGCTGTCGGCGATCGGCGACGCGCCGGCGGAGATGGTATTCGCCTGCGCCACCGGCAACACCGCGCGGCTGCGCAAGCTCGACGCCGGGCTGATCGAGGTCGGGCGGGCCGCCGATTTCGTGCTGATGGACCGCGCACAGCATTCCGCCGGCCGCGACATGCTGGACAGCGTGCGCCAGGGTGACCTGCCCGGCATCGGCATGGTGGTGATCGACGGCATCGTCCGCTGCGGCCGCAGCCGCAATACCCCACCCGCGGAGCGGGTACCGGAGATCGTGCAATGACCGACCTGCCGATTGGCCCGATCGTCGATGTCACGCCCCGCCCGCTGCCGCCGCGCACGGCGCTGCGCGGCACGCATGTCCACCTGGAGCCACTGCATCCGCGCCATACGGCCGATCTCTGGCAGGCCGCCGAAACCGGCACGCCGCGCGGCGATGCCAGTTGGACCTATATGGGATACGGTCCTTTCGCCTCGCAGGATGCGCTGGAGCGGTTCGTCGGCGACTTCGCGACGCAGCATGATTCGGTGGCATGGGCGGTGCGCCCGGTGGCCACCGGCCGGGTCACCGGCTGGCTGACGCTGATGAGCATCGAGCCGAAGAATGCGGCGATCGAACTCGGCAATATCTGGTTTGCGCCGGCGATGCAGCGGACCGCAGCGGCGACCGAGGCGATGTTCCTGCCGCTGCGGCACGCCGCCGACGATCTCGGCTATCGGCGGCTGGTGTGGAAGTGCAATGCGCTGAACGCGCCGTCCCGCCGGGCGGCCGAGCGGCTCGGCTTCACCTTCGAGGGCGTCCACCGTGCGCACCTGACCGTGAAAGGGCGGCGGCGCGACACGGCGTGGTTCAGCATCCTGGCCGACGAATGGCCGCCGGTCCGTGCGGCCTTCCTCGCATGGCTCGATCCCGCGAACTTCGCGGCGGACGGCACCGCGCGACGGAGCATCGCGGCAATCCGGGCGTCGCAGCAGGGATGACCGTGCCGGCGCGCGACCGGGAACGCGGGCGATAGGCGAAACCCGGCTACCGCAGGCCGTCCTTGCCGACGATCTCGCCCACGGTCAGTCCGCCGATCCGCGGCAGCGGCCGGCCGCTGTCGGTGACGACCACCGCCACCATGATCTCGTTGCGGCGCGGTGCGTCGGGGACGCGGACTTCCATGGCATCGAAATGGCTGCGGACGAACGCCGCGTCCTTGTGGCCGAGCGGCACGTCGATGGCCGTGCCGAGACCGCCGCGCTTCTTGGCGCTCGGCACGAGTGCCGCACCCTTTTCGACCGCGATCCGCAGCGGCGCGCCGAGCTTGGGATGCAGGATCGCGGCGGCATGCTCCAACTCGCCGTCCTCTCCGACGATGGCGGCCTTGCCGTAGCTGTGCACCTGGCCCGGCTGGATGCCGAGAATGCGCACCGCGCGCTCGCCCAGCAGACCGCCGAGCATCTCGCCGATGGCGATCAGTTCGCTCAGGTCCTCGGCATAGCGGCCGGCGAACGGATTGCTCACGACGGCGATCGCCGCCGCCTTGCGCGTGGGCGGCTGGATGTCCCGGTCGGACTCGCGATGGGTTTCTTCGATCACGGTGAGCAGCTTGCGAATCATGATGCCTCCAGAAGCGGCCGGTCGATGCCGACCACGTGAAATCGGCCGCGCAGGGTCAGTATCGCGCCGATCACCGCGCCGCCGGCGCAAAGCGCCTCCGCGGTGCGGCGGCCGGCAGCCAGCGCCGCCGCGATCTCGGGCGCCGTCAGGTCGCCGACGGTCCAGGTCACGCGGCGCGTGCCGAGATCGCTGTCCGGGTCGATGTCGCGGGCCGGCCGCCGCGTGACGGCGGGATGGTCGGGAAGATCGACGTCGTTCGCGATCACGGTGGCCGCGGCGTCGGCCTCCGCCGCGGTGCGGGCCAGCACCGTCACCGCATCGGCAATGCCGAAGGAGAAGCTGCGCCCGCCTTGGCCCTTGCACGCCCGGCCGGAGGTGGCGATCCCGCGGGCGGGCTGCCGCCAGTCCAGCGGGATCGTGCCATCGAGCGAGGGCGCCATCAGATCGGCGACCAGGCCACAGCGGATCGCATGGCCCGGCGACAGGTGCAGCGCGATGTCGCCGCCGTCATTGACATAGGCGCGATCGAGCGTGCGCCCGTTCGCCATCGCGGCGAGCAGGAAGTCCGCCACGGCGCCGGCGACCGCGGCCATCGGCGTGATGCAGCGATCCGCGTACGGCGCGCAGGCCGCGTGCATCGCCGCGGCCACCCCCCCGAGCGGCGCCGCACCCGGCAGCGGCGTTCGCAGAAGATCGAGTTCGGAACACAGCCCGGGCAGAACTGCTGGAAAAACATCGGCCACCTGCGCGTAGGCTGCGCGAACCTCCGCCGCGGTGCCCCAGGCGCGGCAGAGACAGTCGATCGGCCCGTGCTGCAGATGCAGACGGCCATCCGGCAGAAGCGCGATCTGCGCCGTCATGACCCCGGCGGCTTGGCGCGCGCCGGCAGCAGCTTCGCGCGGGATTGCTGTTCGGCCAGCACGTCCTCCAGCCGCCGGATGCGGCCCGCGTGGCCGCCGAGACGCTGGTAATCCGCGCGCGGAAGCGTGAACTCGATCGGCGCGACGATGGCGGGCGTCGGCACGTAGCCGAAGGCATTCGCGGGCAGCGCCGTCACGTCGGCCATGAAGGTGATGCCGCCGCCCGGCCAGACATAGGTCGGCGCACCGCCCGTGGTGACGCGCGCGCGCCCGGACTGAACGGCGCGAGTCAGCAGCACCGGATTTTCCGTGACGCCGGCCCGCAGGCTGCCGCCGGCGCCGGCCATGAACAGCACGCTGCACGCGGCGGGTTCGCAATTCTCCCCGATGCGGGCGACCGCATCCGCGATCGCCGGCGGCATGGTCGCCGGCTGCGGCCGCAAGGCGTCGTCCAGCACGAACCACGCGCTGTGTTCCCCGGTGGTGGAGACGATCAGCAGCCGCAGGCCCGGCCAGGCGATCTTCGGGTCGATGCGTTCGATCACCGCCAGCGGATCGGCGATATCGGTGCCGCCCCAGCCGAGGCCCGGATTGGCGACCTGGAAATAGCGCCCGGGCGTGGAGCGGCGGCCGCGCACGCGGATGCCGGCAGGGCGCATGTCGAGAAACCGGCCGGCCTGATGCTCGGTCAGCACGCCGGTGATGTGATCGTCCACGACGATCACCTCGTCGGCATGGCCCAGCCACTGGCTCGCGAAGATGCCGATGGTGGCCGAGCCGCAGCCGACGCGCATGCGATGCTCCCGGACGCCATCGACGATCGGTGCGCCGCCGGCCTGCACGGTGATGCTGACGCCGCCGTCGATGGTGAGCTCGACGGCACCGCCGTTGCCGAGCGTGAGCAGCGTGTCGCAGGTGACGGTGCCCTCCCGCTTCGAGCCGCCGGTCAGATGGCGCACGCCGCCGAGCGACAGCATCTGGCTGCCGTATTCGGCGGTCGTGACATGCCCCACCTGCTCGCCGTTCGCGCGCACCGGCGAACACTCGGCACCGAGATGGCGGTCCGTGTCGATTTTGACCTTCAGCCCGCAATAGCTGAAGATTCCCTCGGTCACCACGGTGACCACGTCCACCCCGTCCACGTCCGCGGCGATGATGAACGGCGCCGGCTTGTAGTCCGGATAGGTCGTGCCGGCGCCGATGCCGGTCACCACGATGTCCTGCGATGCGATCGGATTGCCGGACCATTCGCCGCCGGCAAAGCGGACCAGGCCGGTCTCCGGCGTCAGCAGGACCAGCGGGTCCATCCGGGTCAGGCGGCCATCGACATTGCCGTACCGGTCGCAGGCGCCGGACTTGCCGGGACGGATGCGGCAGAGCACGGGACAGGCGTCGCATGTCACGATGTCCGGTTCACTGCGCCGGGCGGCGTCGAGCGCGGATTCTTCCGGTGCCGCGGGATCGGCATGCGTGGTGGTCATCGACGCAGCGCCGCCAGAACCCGGTCCGGCGTCGCGGGCACGTGGGTGATGCGCGCGCCGGTCGCGTCAGCAATGGCATTGAGAATGGCCGGCGCGGTCGCGATCAGGGCCGGTTCGCCGACCCCCTTCGCCCCGTATGGTCCCAGCGGATCGGGATGCTCGATCAGGATCACGTCGATCGGCGGGATGTCGCCGATCGTGGGCACAAGGTAGTCATGGAGGTTTTCCGTGCGGCCGGGGATGAATTCCTCCATCAGCGCCAGTCCCAGGCCCTGTGCGATGCCGCCGTGAATCTGGCCTTCGACGAGCGTCGGATTGATCGCGCGCCCGACGTCGTGCGCGGCGACGATGCGCAGGGCGCGAACGGTGCCGAGCGCGACATCGACTTCCACCAGCGCCGCCTGTGCCGCGAAGGCGTAGGAGGCGTAGGGGATGCCCTGACCGTCGGCATCAAGCGCCGTCGTCGGCGGGTCGAAGCGTCCGGCGCCCGCGAGCACCAGCCACTCGGCATCGGCGTCGAGCGCGGCGAGATCGAGCGCCACCTGCTGGGCGTCGTCATGGACCTCGATCCGCTGCGGGCCGAGCCGGATGCGAGCCTCGGCACCGGCATTGCAGCGGCGCAGGATCAGCGCGCGCAAGGCCTCGCCGGCCTGCTTCGCCGCGTTGCCGCTGACGAAAGTCTGCCGCGATGCGCTGGTCTTGCCGGCATCCCGGGTGCGGTCGGTATCGCCCGCCACCAGTTCGACATCGGCGGCCGGCACGCCCAAGGCATCGGCCGCGATCTGGACCATGATCGTGTTGGAACCCTGGCCGATATCGACGGCCCCCGAGAACAGGACGGCGCGGCCGTCGCGGCGGATTCCCATCACCATCTCCGACGGGTTGGGCAGGCTGGTGTTGCCGATCCCATACCACATGCAGGCGATGCCCGCGCCGCGCCGCAGATGGCCGGGGGCGTCCGCATTGAACGCGGATGCCGCGGCACGCAAATCCTGCCAGTGCGGCCGCAGCGCATCCAGGCATTCCGGCAGTGCCGCCCCCGCGCCCAGCCGCTGCCCCGTGGCGGTGATGCCGCCCACGCCGAGTGCATTGCGGCGGCGGATGTCCCACGGGTCGATGCCGAGCTGCCCGGCGAGCATGTCGAGCAGCGCCTCCCCCGCGATCGCCGCCTGCGGCACGCCGAAGCCGCGGAAGGCGCCGGACGGCGGCGCGGTGGTGTGGATTGCCGCGGTGGTGCAGAGCACATGGGGAACCGCATACGGCCCCATCGCATGCACCGGCACCCGGTTCGCAACCGTCGGCCCCCAACTGGCATAGGCGCCGGTGTCGTAACGGCCGTCGAAGCGGAACGCGACCAGATTTCCCTCCGCATCCGCCGACGCTTCCGCGGCGATCAGTGCGGGATGGCGCTTCGTGGTCGCCGCCATGCTTTCGGGGCGCGAGTAGACCATGCGCACCGGCCGGTCGAGCAGCCAGGCGGCGACCGCGGTCAGCGGCTGCACCGACAGGTCGAGCTTGCCGCCGAAACCGCCGCCGACCGCGGTCGGCAGCACGCGGACCCGATCCTTGGCGATGCCGAGGATCAGGGCGAGTTCGTCGCGGTCCATGTACGGCGTCTGCGTGCAGGCGACCACCTCGATCCGGTCGCCGATCCGCCGGGCATAGCCCGCCTCCGGCTCGATATAGGCGTGCTCGACGAAACTCGTGCGCACCGTGATGCCGGCGCGCGCGGCGCCGTCCTGCAACCCTGCGGCGACATCGCCACGGGCGACCCGGCCGCGGCACAGCACGTTGCCGGGGGCGTGCGGATGCAGTTCCGCTGCCTCGCCGGCGGTTTCGAACGCAACCGGCGGCAGCACGTCCCAGGCGATGGGCAGGTCGCCGTCGCGGATGGAGGCGACCGTCTCGGCATCGCCCACCAGGGCGCAGACCGGCTCCCCCCGGTGGCGGACATAGCCGTTCGCCAGCACCGGCTGGTCCTTGCCGGTGGGATAGATGCCGTACAGGTTCCGGCCCGGAATGTCCGCGGCGGTCAGGATGCGCAGCAGGCCCGGATGCCGCGCGCGCAGGGCGGCGCAATCGCCGAGGCTGAAGCGGGCATGCGCGTGCGGGCTGCGCACCGCGCGCAGGCTCAGCACCGGCGCATCGGGCAGCGCATCGGCGCCGAACAGCTCCTCTCCGGTCAGCTTGCCGACGCCGTCCACCTTGGCCAGCCGCGCGCCGACCGCCGGGCCGGCGACGGGCGGCGGCGCCAGAGTGGCGGCGGTGTCCAGCACCGCCTCCACGATCTTGCGGTAACCGGTGCAGCGGCAGAGCACGCCGCCCAGCGCATCCAGGACCTCCGCCTCGGTCGGGGCGGGCGCGCGGGCCAGCAGTTCGGTTGCCGCCATCAGCATGCCGGGCAGGCTGATGCCGCACTGCGCGGCGCCGTGCCGCAGAAACGCGGCCTGCAGGCTGCCCAGCGCCGATCCCTCGGCCAGTCCCTCGACCGTCCGCACGCGGCCGCCGGCGACGCGGCCCAGCGGCACCAGACAGGCACAGACCTGCCGGTCGTCCAGCAGCACCGTGCAGGCGCCGCAATCCCCGGCATTGCAGCCGATCTTGGTTCCGGTCAGGCCGAGATCGTCGCGCAGCACGTCGGCCAGCCGGCGCGCCGGATCGGCCCGCACCTCGACCGGACGGTTGTTCAGCGTGAAGGCGACGATTTCGGCGGGCGATCTCATGCGGCCAGGCTCTCCGGCTGACGCAGTGCCGCGAGGCTGCGGCGCAGCAATTCCAGTGCCGCCTCACGCCGATAGACGGCCGTGGCACGCACATCGTCGATCGGCGCGAGCGGCGTGAGATGCGCCGGGCGGGCCAGCGCCGCCGCCGGATGTTCGCCGGTCACGGCCGCTTCCAGCGCCGGCAGGCGGCGCGCCACCGGCGAACACGCGCCGACCGCGAAGGCCGCCCGCGCAATGCGGCCATCATCGCCGCATTCGACCACTCCGGCGACCATGACGATCGAGATGACCAGATAGCTCCGGGTGCCGAGCTTGAGGAACACGCCGCGCGCCGCCGGGCACGGGCAGGGGATGCGCAGGCCGATCGCCAGTTCGTCGGCGCGCCGCGTCGTCTGGCGCGGTCCGGTCACGAACTCGGCCAGTGGCACCACCCGATGGCCGCGCAGGGACGCCAGTTCGACCGACGCATCGAGGGCGAGCAGGCAGGGCATGCCGTCGGCGGCGGGGCTGGCGTTGCAGACATTGCCGAGCACGGTCGCCACGTTCTGCACCTGCGGCCCGCCGATCATCCGCGCCGCCGCCTTGAGCCCGTCGAAGGCGCCGGGAAGCCCGGCAGTGCTCAGATCGCTCCAGGTGGCAAGGCAGGGGAGGAACCAGTGGTCGTCGCGCCGCACGATCTGCCGCAGGCCCGGCAGCGCCGAGATGTCCAGGATCTCCTCGTCGGGGCTATGCAGGACCCGCGCCGGGAAATGGTCCGTGCCGCCGGCGAGGACCGTGCGCGGCCGCTCTGCCAGTAGCGCCAGCGCCGCGTCGAGCGAGGCGGGCCGCAGATAAAGGCCCATGCGGTCACTCCCGGATCGTTTGCACACATATGATCGACCCGCGCGCGGAGCCTGTCAACGACGTTTCCGCGCCGCCGCCGGCGGCCGCTTCGGGCGCGCCACGTCGTTCGATCCGTCCGGCTCCGGCATCTGCCCGTACGACATGCGCTGCATCTGCTCCAGCACGCGGCGCATCTCCTCCTCCGGCAGCACGGGCGGTTCGCCGAGCGGCAGGGCCTGGACATACATGCGCGCGAGCGTCTCCACCTCGATGGCCAACCACAGCGCCGAAGCCAGCGTCCGGCCCAGCGCGATCTGGCCATGCTGGCCGAGCAGGCAGGCCAGCCGGCCCTCCAGCGCCTCCAGCGCCGCATCGGACAGCGCCTGGGTGCCGAACGTGGCGTAGCGGGCGCAGCGGATCGAGCTGCCGCCGGCGACGCCCACCATGTAGTGGAAGGCCGGGATCGCCTTGTGGTGGACCGCGAGCGTGGTGGCATAGACCGAGTGGCAGTGCAGCACCGCGTTCACGTCTTCCCGCTCGCGCAGGATGTCGCGGTGGAACCGCCATTCCGAGGACGGGCGGTGCTTGCCCTCGAACGTGCCGTCGAAATCCATCTTCATGATGTCGCCCGGCCGCATGTTGTCATAGGGCAGCGAGGACGGGGTGATCAGGAAGCCGTTGCTGAGCCGCACCGACAGGTTTCCGGACGTGCCCTGGTTGATCCCGGACAGGTTCATCTGCCGGCACGTCTCCACCATCTCGCGCCGCAGGGTGGCTTCTTCGCTTTTGCTCATGAGGTCATTCCGCTGTGTCGGTCGAGAGAGTGCGCCATTCCGCCCGGTAGGCGGCGAGGCCCGGAACGGTGAGAAGCCCGGGCGCATCGAGGATCAGCGGCGCCGGGGCGCTGCGCGTCGCATGTCCGGCGAGCAGCGCGGCGCCGGCGGCGACCCCGTCGCTGTGGCGGTTCGACCGCACCGTGGTCCTGGGCCGCAGTGCCGCCACCAGCGCGACGTAGAGCGGGTCGGCAACGAAGCTGCCGTCCAGGATCACGGTCCCGGTCCCGTGCAGCGCATCCAGCAGCAGATCGGTCAGCAGCGCCGTCGCCAGCAGCGCCAGCGTCCGCCGCTCCGCCGCGTCGCGCGGCGGCGGCCCGGCGATCCGGCCGCGGCCGGCCCGGCCCGGCAGCAGCCCGGTATCCTCGGACAGGAACGGCAGCGGCAATGTCCGCCGCGCGACCAGGTCGCGCAGAATGCCGGCATCCGCCCGCGCGCCGGCGGGCTGCGCCCCGGCGATCAGCGCGAATTCGCGCCCGCCCATGCACAGCGCCCCGGCCAGCGGCTTCCCGGCCGGGTCGGCATTGCAGGACATGCCCCGCCCCTCGTCCAGCCGATCCGGATCGGCCGCATCGCTGAGCGCGACGATCCAGGTCCCGGTGGAAATGACGGTCAGGCCGGCAAGCCCGGCCGCCTGATAGCGGTAGAAATTGACGCTGCTGTCATGCCCGCCGCAGAACACCTGGGTCGCCGGGTCGAGGCCGGTGCGCGCGGCCATTGCCGGCAGCAGGCGGCCGAGCGCGCCCCATGCCGGCACCAGCGGCGGCAGCAGCCGCGCCCAGCCGCGCGCCGCCACGATCGGCGCCTGCCGCTGCTGCCGCACCGACCAGAGATGCGATTGCGCGCCGAGCGTCGTCGCCTCGGACGCCGCGACGCCCGACAGCCGCCATGCCCAGTATTGCGGCAGCGCCAGAAAATGCCGCGCGCGGGCAAATGCCTCCGGCCATTCCGTCTCGATCCACAGCATCTGCCGGGCGGTGTGCGACGCCCCCAGCATGATCGCGCTGCCGCGCGCGGCGAAGTCGCCGGCGATGGCGCGATAGTGCGCGAGAACCTCCGCCGGCGGCTCGTCCTCGTAGTCGATCATCGGCATGACCGGCCCGGCATCGTCCACCAGCACGCCCGCGGACCCGTGGCCGCACGGCACGATGGCGTCGATCCGGTGCCGCCGGCCGAGATCGCGCAGCGCGTCCAGCAGCCAGCGTTCGATCCCGTCCAGATCGTGGTGCCGGTAGGGCGGGCCGGTCAGAACCGTGTTCGGCCGGCTGACCGTCTCCAGGACCGTGCCCAGCCGATCGGTCGCGCTGAGTTTGACGTTGGTCTTGCCGACATCGAGCACGGCGACCGCGCTCATGCGACGAATTCGGGCCGCAGCGCCGCATAGAGCCGGCGGAACGCGGCGATGCGCGGCGCATAGGCGTCCGTCAGGGCCGGGTCGGGCGAGATCACCTGCTGCACCTGGGGTTCCGCCAGAACCTCCGCCGGATCGTCCTGGCACAGTGCCAGACGCGCGAGGCGCGCGGCGCCGAAGGCCGGGCCGCGGGCGCCGCCGGCATAGATGCGCAGCGGGATGCCGAGGACGCTGGCGATCAGCCTGGTCCAGAACACGCTCCGCGCCCCGCCGCCCACGACGCCGGCGCTCTCGATCCGCGTGCCCCCGGCGGCCAGGGCATCCCGGGCATCGGCAAAGCTGAACGCCACGCCTTCCAGGGCCGCCAGCACCAGCTCCGCGCGCGAGGTGTCGGGCGCGAGGCCGAAGATCACCCCCCGCGCATGCGGGTCGTCATGCGGCGTGCGTTCGCCCGACAGATAGGGCAGCACGAGCAGCCGGCCGGGACCGATGAAATGCGCCTCCGCCTCGGCCAGCAGCGCGGGGATCGCGGCATCCCCCAGCAGATGGGCGACGGACGCGAGCACGCCGGCGCCGTTGAGCATCGCCGCCATCTGGCACCAGCGGTCCGGCACGGCGTGGCAGAAGGCGTGGACGAGGCGGGCCGGCGCCGCCCGGTGCATCCGCGCGGCGACGAACAACTGCGCCGAAGTGGACAGGCCGACGAAGGCGCGCCCTTCCTCGACCGCGCCGATGCCGACGCCGCCCGCCATCGTGTCACCGCCGCCGGTCGCGACCACGATGCCGGGGCGCAGGCCGAAGCGCGAAGCGACCTGCTCGCGCAGCCGCCCGGCCGGCCGCGCCCCTTCGATGATCGGCGGCAGCAGCGCCGGGTCCAGGCCGATCGCGGCGACCGCCCGCGCGCTCCAGGTGCGGCGCGCCTCGTCCAGCAGCCACGTGCCGGCCGCATCGGACGGATCGGTCGCCCGCTCGCCAGTCAGGTGCAGCCGGATCAGGTCCTTCGGCAGCAGCAGCGTCCGGGCACGGGCGAAGTTCGCCGGTTCGTGCCGGGCAAGCCAGAGCAGCTTCGGTGCCGTGAAGCCGGCGAGGGCGGGGACGCCGAGTTCCGCCGCCAGATCATTGCCGAGCCGTTTCAGCTCGTTGGCTTCGACATGGGCGCGCCCGTCGTTCCACAGCATCGCCGGCCGCACCGGCCGGTCGGCATCATCCAGCAGCACCGCCGCATGCATCTGCCCGGCGAGGCCGATGGACGTGACGGCGCCCATCGCGTCCGGCGCCGTCGCATGCAGCATCGCCAGCGCCGACTCCACCGCACGCCACCAGCCGTCGCAATCCTGCTCGGAGGCCAGCGGCGACGGATGCTCGGTCGAGAGCGGTTGTTCGGCGGAGGCACGCACGCTCCCGTCGGCGTCGACGATCAGCGCCTTGACCGCGGAGGTGCCGAGATCGATG
>JAKAZX010000297.1 GCA_021826485.1 Pseudomonadota bacterium
GCGACAGCCGGGCGACCCTGCCGCAGATGGAAGCGGCGTTCCGCGACCAGCCGTGCTGGCATGCGGCCGGGCAGGGGCCGGACGTACTCGCCTATGCCCGCGACCCCGCCTGCGCCCCGAGTGCGGCGCGGTAGGGACGGGTCAGGTCGGCAGGACCAGGAACAGGTCGGTGTCCCCGGTCCGCTCGCCGGCGGCGGTCAGCATGGCGTGGACCTGGCCGCGGTGGTGCGTCTGATGGTTGAACATGTGCGTCACCAGCATCGACCGCGCCGCAGTCACCTCCCGCTGCGCGGCGCCGCTGAACCAGCGCAGTTCGCCGGCGAGCCAGGCGGCGTCCAGCGCGGCGGCCCAGGCCTCGATCGCGGCGTCGGTCTCCACCCGCGCGGCATGAAGGGCCGCGAAGTCCGCCGCCAGCGCGACGCTTTCGCCCATCGTCTGCGCGGGTTTCGGCCAGCCTGCGAACCGCGCCATCCAGGTGCGGTCGCCCCAGACCAGATGGCTCAGCGTGCCCTCGATGCTGCCCCAGAAGGCGCCGCGGTCGCGACGGCGCTCCTCCGGCGGGAGGCGGGAGGCGGCGGCGTACAGGCGGCGGTTCATTTCCGCGTTGTACGCCGCCATCATCCGCACCCAGTCGGGCGTGATCATCCAGGCAGGCCGATCAGCACCGCGTCGCCCTCGAGTCGCACCGGGTAGCGGGCCAGATCCTCCTCCGCCGGCGGCGCGAGCGCCTTGCCGGTGCAAACGTCGAAGCGGGCGGCATGCAGCGGGCATTCGATCTGGGTGCCTTCCAGCCAGCCGTCGGTCAGCAGCGCGAACGCATGGGTGCAGACATTCGCGGTCGCGTGCCAGCCGCCGTCCTCGGTATGGAACAGCGCGATCTGCTTGCCGCCGGCCTCCACGGCCTGCATTTCTCCCGCCGGGATATCCCCGGCACGCGCGACACGCACCCAGTTTGCTGCTTCATTCATACACGGCACCTCCTGTTGCCGGCCGATCATGCCGGAGCGGCGGGGGCTTGAGGAGAGTGGACGGATGGCGGACGGAACGACGGTGATCGTCGGCGCAGGGCAGGCCGGCGCGCACGCGGCGGTGGCGATGCGGCAGGCGGGGCTGGCCGGCCGCGTGGTGCTGCTGGGGGAGGAGCCGCATCCGCCCTATGAGCGCCCGCCGCTGTCCAAGGCCGTGCTGACCGAGCCGCAGGAGCCGGAACCCGGCTGGTTCTACCCGCCGGCCCGCTATGCCGAACTTGCGATCGACCTGCGCACCGGCCAGCACGTCACCGGCATCGAGCCGGAGGCCGGCCGCGTGGTGCTCGCGAACGGGGAGCATCTGGCATTCGACCGGCTGGTGCTGGCGACCGGCGGGCGCCCGCGCACCCTCCCCGTGCCGGGCGGGGCGGCGGCGCTGACGCTGCGAACGCTGGAGGATGCGCGCGCCCTGCGGGCGCGCCTCGCACCCGGGCAGGATGTGGTGTGCATCGGCGCCGGGGTGATCGGGCTGGAGGTCGCGGCCTCCGCCCATGCCCGCGGCTGTCGCGTGACCGTGATCGAGGCGCTGCCGACCGCGCTCGGCCGCTCCGCCGCGCCGGAGATGGCGGCGTGGGTGGTGGGCCTGCACCGGCGCGCCGGCGTGACGCTGCATTTCGGCGCGGCGGTGGCCGAGATCGTGCCCGGGGAGGTGCGCTGCGCCGGCGGGCTGCGGGTGAAGGCCGATCTGGTGCTGGCCGGCATCGGCATCATCCGCAACACCGAACTGGCGGCGGCGGCGGGGGTCGCGGTGGATAACGGCATCCTGGTCGACGAGGCGGGGCGGACGAGCCTGCCCGGCCTGTTCGCCGCGGGCGACGTGGCGGCGTTCCGCCACGCGCGGCTCGGCACGGTGGTGCGGCTGGAATCATGGCGCCATGCGCAGGACCACGGCGCCGCGGTCGGCCGCGCGGTCGCCGGCCAGACCGTCGCCTATGACGAGGTGCCGTGGTTCTGGACCGACCAGTACGGCCGCAACATCCAGGTGGCCGGCCTGCCGGCGGCGGCGGTGCGCAGCGTGCTGCGCGGCACGACGGAGGATGCGAGCTTCTGCGCCTTCCACCTGGACGAGGCGGGCCGCGTGGTGGCGGCAACCGGCGTCGATGCGCCGCGCGAGGTGCGGGCGGCGATGGCGCTGATTCGCGCCGGCAGCGTCGTCGATCCGGCGCGGCTGGCCGATCCCGCGGTCAAGCCGCAGGCGCTGGTGCGCGCCCCGTAACGGCCGGCGACGGGACTGGACGCCCCGCCGGCGCGCGCGCACCATGACGACGCAGCGGCAAGCCAAAGGCAAGGAACGTTCCGGTGACATCAGCGCCCAGTTTCAGCACGATCTATGCCTTCGGCGACAGCCTGTCGGACGGCGGCAACCTGTCCACGCTGACCACCGGACTTGGCGCGACTGAGCCGGTTTCGCCACCGTATTATCAGGCGACCTACGATGTCGGCGGCGTCGCCAAGACCGTCGGCAACGTGTTCAGCAACGGGCCGACCTGGGTGCAGGATCTGTCCGTCACGCTCGGCCTCGGCACGCTGGCGCCGAGCCTGCTCGGCGGGACGGATTTCGCCGTCGGCGGGGCGGAGACCGGGCCGACCACGCTGAACCAGGGCAACAGCCAGCTTGCCGCGATCTCGCTGCCGTCGCAGATCGCCGACTTCCGCACCACCGTCGCATCGCCGTCGGCCAACGCGCTGTACACGCTGTGGATCGGCTCGAACGATCTGCTCGACATCCTCGGCGCCACCAGCCTGACCGCGGCGCAGCAGGCGAGCGACGTCACCACGGCGGTCAACAACGAACTGAACGACGTCGCCTCCCTGGTCGCGGCGGGGGCGAAGAACCTGCTGGTGGTCGATGTGCCCGATCTGGGCAAGACGCCGGAGGTGATGGACGGGCTTGCCAACAACACCAGCACGCCGTCGGCATCGTTCGATGCGCTCGCCTCCCAGCTTGCGGCGAACTACGACGCGCAATTGAACGCGGGGCTGGAGGCGGTCGCCAAGCCGGACGGGCTTGATCTGCACATCCTCAATGCGTTCCAGATCATCGACAATGCGGTGGCGACGCCGTCCGCCTACGGGCTGAGCAACGTCACGCAGCCGGTGTGGAGCGGCAGCTTCACCTCGGCCAGCAGCGGCACGCTGGCAGCGACCGGATCGGCGCAGAACGGGTATCTGTTCTTCGACCATCTGCATCCGACCGAAACCGGGCATCAGGTGATCGCCGCCGCCGCGCTCACGGCACTGGAAGGGCCGCCGGCCTGCTTCGCCGCCGGCACGCGCATCACGACGGCGCGCGGCCCGGTGCCGGTGGAGGCGCTGTGCGTCGGCGACATGGTGCAGACGACGGAGGGGCCGGCGCCGGTGATCTGGCTCGGGCATCGCCATCTGCATTGCGACGGCAGCGTGCGCGATGCCGATGTCTGGCCGGTGCACGTCGCGGCGCATGCGTTCGGCATGGGACGGCCGGCGCGCGACGTGCTGCTGTCGCCGGACCACGCGGTGTTCTGCGACGGCGTGCTGATCCCGGTGCGCTATCTGGTGAACGACGCGACGGTGCGGCAGGTGCGGATGCCGCAGGTGACGTACTGGCATGTCGAACTGCCGCAACACGCCGTGCTGCTGGCGGATGGGCTGCCGGCGGAATCCTATCTGGACACCGGCAACCGCGACGCCTTCGCCAACGGTGCCGACCTGCCACGGCGGGCGGCGCGGCGGTGCGCGGCGCTGGTGATGCAGGGCCGCGTGCGCGACGCGGTGTACCGGCGGCTGATCGTCCAGGCGCTGGCGCTGGGCTGGCAGATGGAGCCGTGCGGCGGCGACGCCGTGGAGTGGCGCGCGCCCCAGGCCGCTTGACGGCTCAGAGCGTGTGAAAGACATCGACGCGCGACGCCTTTGCCTCTCCGCCCCGCTGGGGCGGAGAGGGAGAGTTCCGCTGACCCGGTAACGCTCGTCGGCATTCCTTCACATGCCCTCAACCCCCCGCGAAGGCGACGAACTCCGCGATCAGCCGGTTCACCGCGGCCGGTTGTTCCATGTGGACCATGTGTCCGGCATCCGGCAGCACGTGTCGCCGTCCCGTCGGCACCGCCGCGGCATGGGCGGCGGGGATGATGCGGTCGCGTTCGCCCCAGATCACCTGCACCGGCACGTCGGGCGCCGCCACCGAGTCGGCCAGCACCGTCACCTGCCCGCCATCGGCGAAGTTGGCGGCGGCGATCTTGCGCAGCGCCGCTGCGACGCCGTCGAGCCGCTTGTACTTCAGCAGGTTCTCCACCATGTCGCGGCTGACCAGGGAGGGATCGGCGAACAGCGCCTCCACCGTCGCCTTCATCTCCTTGCGCTTGTCGGCGCGGACGAAGCCGTCGATGTAGTCGGCATTCACCTCCCGCCCCAGGCCGGCAGGGCAGACGAGTGTCGCGGAGAGGATCCGTGACGGCTCGTCCAGCAGCATGCGCAGCGCGATCGCACCGCCGAGCGAATGGCCCACCAGATGGGCGCGGCCGATCTGCAATGCCGCCATCGCGCCGCGCACCGCCTCGGCCAGCGCAGCAACGCCGCCGTCGCCGGGCACGTCCTTCGATGCGCCGCCGTGGCCGGGCAGATCGAGCGCATACACGGCCCGGTCGGTCGCGAGGTCCGGCTGGTTGAGCTGCCAGTTCAGCAGGTCGCCGCCGAAGCCGTGGATCATCATGATCGGCGGCGCCGCGTCATGCGCCACGTCCGGCCCCATGCGCAGAATGCGCGCGTTCCAGCCGGAGGCTGGCAGCATGTACGGCTCCGGCCCCGCATCCACGACCGCTTCCGCCTGGTGCTGGCGGTGCTCGGCGACGAAGGCGTCGATCTCGGCGTCGCCGACGGCGGCGTCGGCGACCACGCCGAGCAGCGCGCCGACCGGCAGCGTCTCCCCCTCGCCGGCGACCCGGCGGCGCAGCGTGCCGGTGACGGGCGATTCGAAGACGTTGGTGATCTTGCTGGTCTCGATCTCCAGAATCTCGTCGCCCTGCGTCACCTGCGCGCCTTCGGCGACCAGCCAGGCATTCACCTTGCCTTCGGTCATCGCGAGGCCCCATTTCGGCATCCCGATCGGCCGGATCGCGTCGGTCATGTCCGCTGTCCCCTACTGCATCGTCGAACGCACCGCCGCGATGATGCGGGCGGAGGAGGGGATGTAGGCATCCTCCAGCGACGGCGAGAAGGGCACCGGCACATGTGGCGGCGTGACCATGCGGACCGGTGCCTTCAGCGCCTTGAACGCATCCTCGGCGACGCGCGCGGCGATGTCCGCGGCCAT
>JAKAZX010000298.1 GCA_021826485.1 Pseudomonadota bacterium
ATGCCTTCGCGGAAGCACGCCTTGGCGGCGATTTCGAAGGCCAGCGCGCTCGAGTCCACGTCGTGGTACTTGCCGTCGATCAGCGCGTATTTGAAATCGACGGTCGGGAAGCCGGCCAGCACGCCGGTATCGGCCTGCATGCGGATGCCCTTCTCGACCGCCGGGATGTATTCGCGCGGCACCGAGCCGCCGACCACCTTGTTCTCGAACACCACGCCGCCGTTGCGCTCCAGCGGCTCGAAGATGATCTTCACCTCGGCGTACTGGCCCGATCCGCCGGTCTGCTTCTTGTGCGTGTAGGTCTCGGTATGCGCGCGGCTGATGGTCTCGCGGTACGCTACCTGCGGCGCGCCGATATTCGCCTCCACGCCGTATTCGCGGCGCAGGCGGTCGATGATGATCTCCAGATGCAGTTCGCCCATGCCGGACAGGATGGTCTGTCCGGTCTCCTGGTCGGTCTTGAGGCGCAGGCTCGGGTCCTCGCCGGCCAGCTTCTGCAGGCCGATGGTCATCTTCTCGACCGAATCCTTGGTGCGCGGCTCCACCGAGATGTCGATCACCGGCACCGGGAAGGCCATGCGCTCCAGCACCACCGGGTCTTCCGGCGCAGCCAGCGTGTCGCCGGTCGCGGTGTCCTTCAGGCCGACGAAGGCGGCGATGTCGCCGGCCGACACTTCCTTGATCTCGGCACGCTTGTCGGCGTGCATCTGGAACATGCGGCCGACCCGTTCCTTGTGGTCCTTGGTCGTGTTCAGCAGCGTGTCGCCGCTTTTCAGCGTGCCGGCATAGACGCGCACGAAGGTCAGCGTGCCGTATTTGTCGTTGATGATCTTGAAGGCAAGGCCGGCGAACGGCGCGTCCGGGTCGGCCTTGATGCGGCGGCGGTCATGCTCGGCGGCCTCGTCCTCGCCTTCCTCGGCGGCGACCGCGATGCCCGGCACATCGACCGGAGAGGGCAGGTAGTCCAGCACCGCGTCCAGCAGCGGCTGCACGCCCTTGTTCTTGAACGCGGTGCCGCACAGCACCGGGCGGAAGGCGCCGCTGATCGTGCCGGTCTTGATGGCGCGCTTCAGCGTGGCGACCGCGACATCGCCGTTCTCGAAATACTCCTCCATGCCCGCGTCATCCACCGACAGCGCGGTGTCCAGCAGCGCCTGGCGATGTTCCTTCGCCTTTTCCATCAGCTCGTCGGGGATCGGCTCGTCGTGGAACTTGGCGCCCAGCTCGCCGCCTTCCCAGACGATCGCCTTCATCTCCACCAGATCGACGACGCCCTTGAAGCCGTCCTCGATGCCGATCGGCAGTTGCAGGGGCAGGGCGACGATGTCCAGCTTCTCGCGCAGCGTGTCGAAGGCGCGGTAGAAATCGGCGCCGGTGCGGTCCAGCTTGTTGATGAAGATGATGCGCGGCACGTTGTAGCGGTCGGCCAGCCGCCAGTTGGTCTCGCTCTGCGGCTGCACGCCGGCGACGCCCTCGATGATGAACACCGCGCCGTCCAGCACGCGCAGGCTGCGGTTCACCTCGATGTTGAAATCGATGTGGCCGGGCGTGTCGATGATGTTGATGCGGTGGTTCTTCCACTCGCAGGTGACGGCGGCGGAGGTGATGGTGATGCCGCGCTCGCGCTCCTGCTCCATGTAATCGGTCGTGGTGTTGCCGTCATGCACCTCGCCGATCCGGTGGGAAACGCCGGTGTAATACAGGATGCGCTCGGTCGTCGTGGTCTTGCCCGCGTCGATATGGGCGGTGATCCCGATGTTGCGGATCTTCTCGAGCGGTGTCGCGGACACGATGGCCTCCAATAGCCCCTTGGGCACAGCATGAGCGGGCGCAGCAAGGCCCGTCGCCTCGCGCACCTCGCCCCTCCGGCCCGGTCAGCCGGCTTCCTGGCCGTCAGATGCCTGCTGCGGCGGCGAATTGCAAGCCCGCGGTCGCGGCGGCCCGGCCATCGCCGATTGTTCACAGGCGCTTACACACTGTTGCATGGCTGTCCGGTAAACCACGCGCATGGACGTTGCCGCCGCCGTCGCACTCGCCCGATTCGGCCTCGGCGCCCGGCTGGGTGAGGCGCCGCCATCCGATCCCGCGGCGTGGCTCGCCGCCCAGCTCGACAAACCCGACCCGGCGGCGGCCCCGCACCCCGACAGCGCAGCGGGGCTGGCGGCACTGCTGGCGGATCGGCGCGCGAAACGATCGGGGGCGGCGGGCGGGCAGGTCCGCGCCCTGTTCCGGGCGGCGGGTGATGCCGAATCGGCATCGCTCCGCACCGCCGCGATGCCGTTTCGTGAGCGGCTGGTGTGGTTCTGGGCGAACCATTTTACCGTCAGTCTGCGCCGCCCGCCGGTGCATGCCGTCGCCTTCGCCTATGTGCGGGAGGCGATCCGCCCGCACGTAACCGGCCGGTTCGCCGACATGCTGCTGGCGGTGGCGCGCCATCCGGCGATGCTGCTCTATCTGGACAACGCCGCCTCGATCGGTCCCGACAGCCCCGCCGGCCGCCTCGCGGGGCGCGGACTGAATGAGAACTTCGCCCGCGAATGCCTTGAACTGCATACGGTCGGCCGCGATGCCGGCTACACCCAGGCGGATGTCACGTCGTTCGCGGCGATGCTGACCGGCTGGGGGCTCGACCTGCAGGCGCCCGACCCCGGCTTCCGCTTCTTCCCCCGCCGCCACCAGCCGGGCGCCAAGACCCTGATGGGCCGCACCTATCCCGAGGGCGAGGCGGGCGGCGAAGCGGCGCTGCGCTGGCTCGGCACCCATCCGGCCACCTACCGCCGCCTCGCCGGCACCCTGGTGCGCCATTTCATCGCCGATGCCCCGCCGCCCGATGCGGTGCGCCGCTTGGCCGCGGTGCTGCACGACAGCGGCGGCGACCTGCGGCTGACCGGCCATGCCCTGCTGCGCGAGCCGGCGGCCTGGCGGCCGGCGCAGAAGCTGCGCACGCCGTTCGACTACGCGGTCGCCACGCTGCGCGCCCTCGACCAGCCGGCGGACCTGCTCGCCGTCACCACCCGGCTCGGCCAGCCCTGGCTCACCGCGCCGTTGCCGGACGGCTGGGCGGACGACGCGGCGACCTGGGGCGACGGGGAATTGCTGCTCCGCCGCGCCGACTGGGCGCTCGCGGTCGCCGGCCATGCCGAGGCGTTCGACGCCGAGGCGGTGGCAGCGGCGACGCTCGGCCCGCTGGCCAACGATGCCACGCTGGCGGCGGTGCGTCGCGCCGGCTCCCGGCGGGAGGCGCTGGCCCTGCTGCTCGCCTCCCCGGATTTCCAGAGGAGATAGGGCGATGCGGCTGACCCGCCGTGGCACGCTGCTGGGCCTGGGGGCGGCGATGACGCTCGGCCGCGCCTCCCTGGCCTTCGCCACCGTGCCGACCGAGCGGCGCCTCGTCGTCGTACTGCTGCGCGGCGGGCTCGACGGGCTGGCCGCGGTGGTGCCGGTGAATGAACGCAATCTGAAGGACTTGCGGGGCGAACTTGTACCGGACGGACTGCTCGACCTGGGCGGCCGGTTCGGCCTGCATCCGGCCCTCGGCGCGCTGCATGCCCGGTTCGTGGCGGGCGATGCGCTGGCGGTGCAGGCGGTGGCCAGTCAGGACCGCAGCCGCAGCCATTTCGCCGCCCAGGATACGCTGGAACTCGGCACCGCGGGGCACGGCATCGCCGATGGCTGGCTCAACCGCGCCGCCGCCGCCCTGCACCGGCCGGCGCTCGCCGTCGGCGCCGGGGTGCCGCTGCTGCTGCGCGGGGCGGCGCCGGTCAGCAGCTTCCTGCCGGACGGGCCGCAGCACCCGCCGGCCGACTATTACGCCGCCGTGCTAGCCCTGCACCGCGGCGACCCGCTGACCGGCCCCGCACTCGCCCGCGCCCTGCGGGAGCGCGGGTTCACCGAAGCGGTGCTGGCCGGCGCCGCCTTGCCGCCGCAGCGCGGTGCCTTTCCCACGCTGGCCGCCGCCGCCGGCCGGCTGCTCGCCGCCCCGGGGGGGCCGCGCCTGGCCGCGCTGGAGCTGGATGGCTGGGATACGCATGTCAATCAGAACAATCGTTTGTCCGGCGTCTTGCGGCAGTTGGACGACGGCCTGGCGGCGCTGCACGACGCACTCGGCCCGGTCTGGCCGCAGACCGCGGTGCTGGTGGTGACGGAGTTCGGGCGGACGGTGCGGGTGAACGGCGCGAAGGGTACCGACCACGGCACCGCGACGGTCGCCTTCGTGCTGGGCGGTGCGGTGGCCGGCGGGCGGGTGGCCGGCGACTGGCCCGGCCTCGGCCCCGGCAAGCTGTTCGAGAACCGCGATCTGCAACCGACCGTGGACGTGCGGTCGGTCGCCAAGGGGCTGTTGGCGCAGCATTTCAGGCTCGACGCCCCGGTGCTCGCCCGCATCTTCCCCGACAGCGCCGCCGCCGCGCCGATGCGCGGGCTGATGCGCGCATGAGCATCTCGACGGCGGCGCGCCGGGCTGGCAGCCTTGGCGGCGGGAGGGCCCTTCATGCCGCGCATCAGCCGCCGCCGCCTGCTCGCCGGTGCGACCGCGCTGCCGCTATTCGCCATCGGCTCGGGCCGGGCGGGGGCGGCGGCGTTCAGCTACAAGTTCGCCAACAACATGCCGGCGAGCCATCCGCTCAACCGGCGCGCGCAGGAAGCGGCGCAACGCATCGCCGAGGCGACGAACGGTGCCGTGGAACTGCGGATCTTCCCGTCCAGCCAGCTCGGCTCCGACACTGACACGCTGGGCCAGTTGCGGGCCGGGGCGGTCGAGTTCTTCACGCTCTCCGGGCTGATCCTGGCCACCCTCGTCCCCGCCGCCTCGATCAACGGCGTCGGCTTTGCGTTCAAGGATTACGACCAGGTCTGGCCGGCGATGGACGGGGCGCTCGGCGCCTATGTCCGCGGCGAGATCGAAAAGCGCGGCCTGCACCCGCTGGACCGGATGTGGGACAACGGGTTCCGCCACATCACCACCAGCACCCATCCGGTGGCCGTGCCGGACGACCTGACGGGGATGAAGCTGCGGGTGCCGGTCAGCCCCCTCTGGACCTCGATGTTCCAGGACCTGGGCGCCGCCCCGGTCAGCATCAATTTCAACGAGGTGTACTCCGCCCTTCAGACGCACATCGCCGATGGGCAGGAAAATCCGCTGGCGGTGATCGAGACCGCCAAGCTCTATGAGGTGCAGAAATACTGCTCGCTGACCGGCCATATGTGGGACGGGTTCTGGATGCTGGCCAACCGCCGCGCCTTCGCCCGGCTGCCGCCCGACGCGCAGACCATCGTGGCGCGCGAGCTGAAC
>JAKAZX010000299.1 GCA_021826485.1 Pseudomonadota bacterium
CTATTATCGCCTGCTGCCCGACCAGCGGCGCTACTACATCAACGACACCGGCACCGGGAACACGCTGAACCTTTCGCATCCGCGCGTGCTGCAGATGGTCACCGACAGCCTGCGCTACTGGGTGACCGAGATGCATGTCGATGGCTTCCGCTTCGACCTGGCCACCATCCTGGCGCGCGAACCCTACGGCTTCGACGAGGGCGGCGGCTTCCTGGACAGTTGCCGCCAGGACCCGATCCTGTCACGGGTGAAGCTGATCGCCGAGCCGTGGGACGTCGGACCGGGCGGCTATCAGGTGGGCGCCTTCCCGCCCGGCTGGGCGGAATGGAACGACCGGTTCCGCGACACTACCCGCGCATTCTGGAAGGGTGACGAGGGCGCGGCGGCCGAAATGGCGACGCGGCTGTGCGCGTCGGGGGACCTGTTCAACCGGCGCGGACGCAAGCCGTGGGCCAGCGTCAATCTGATCACCGCGCATGACGGTTTCACGCTGAAGGATGTCGTCAGCTACAACGACAAGCACAACGAAGCCAACGGGGAGGACAACCGCGACGGCCATTCCGACAACCGCACCTGGAACTGCGGTGCCGAAGGGCCGACCGACGATGCCGAGGTCAACCGGCTGCGCTGGCGCCAGTTGCGCAACTTCCTCGCCACCCTGCTGCTCGCCCAGGGCACCCCGATGCTGCTGGCCGGCGATGAGTTCGGCCGCACCCAGCAGGGCAACAACAATGCCTATTGCCAGGACAACGAGATCAGTTGGGTGGACTGGACGATCGGAGAGGACGGCGCGGCGCTGACCGATTTCGTGCGCCGGTTGATCGCGCTGCGCCACCGCTATCCGATCCTGCGCCGCGGCCGGTTCCTGACCGGCTCGTTCAACGAGGAGGTCGGCGTCAAGGACGTGACCTGGCTGAATGCCGGCGGCGAGGAGATGAGCAGCGTGGACTGGGACAATCCGGGGACGCTGAGCTTCGGCATGCTGATGGACGGGCGCGCCCAGGCGACCGGCATCCGCCGCCCGGCGAGCGATGCCACCCTGCTGTGGCTGCTGAACGCCTATCATGACGTGGTGCCGTTCACGCTGCCGGAGGTGGCGGGCGGGCGCAACTGGGCGATCGTGTTCGATACCAACATGCCGGAGCGCACCACCGAGGAGACCTTCGTGTTCGGCGAGGCCTATGAGGTGACCGGCCGGTCCTGCGTGCTGTTCGCGCTGCGGCCGGGGCCGGCGGGGGCGGGCCTGACGGAAAGGTAATCGCCGCGACGCTTGATCCAGGCCGAGGCTTCACGCACCGTCCGGGCCGGACCCGAAGGAGAGGACGATGCTCGCCCGCACCGGCTTGGAACCGCAGGAGGCGCTGGTCTGCACCATGGTGCTCATCGCTGCGGCAGGCGCCGGGATCACCGACCGGGAAATCGGGGTGATGGCCGGGCTGGTGCAGACCCTGCCGGTGTTCCACGACTTCTCCTCCGCACGGCTGGACAGCGCGACCGGGGCCGCGGTGGCCCTGCTGCGGGAGGAGGAGGGGCTGAACCACGCCGGGCGCCTGATCCGCGAGGCGCTGGAGCCGCGGCTGCGCGAGACCGCCTATGCGCTGGCCTGCGAGGTGGTGGCGGCCGACCGCTTCGCCGAGCAGGACAGCCTGCGGATGCTGGAATTCGTCAAGGCGGAACTGCACCTCGATCCCCTGGTCGCCGCCGCCATCGAGCGCGGCGCCCGCGCCCGCCATCAGCTCGCCGACCCCGCCCGAGGCTGACCGGCCCGCCGGCCGGCGATTCTTGGATGCACCGCTTGACCGGGAGGCGCAGCGCTGTTGTGCTGCCGCCGCGCGGGCGGAGGGGAGAGGCGGGAGATGAACCGAAGGATTGCGGCGTTGGCAGCGGGGGCGTTGCTGGCGGCGGGGACCGCCCTGGCCGCCGGGACGGCGCTGGCCGCGGGGACGGACGCGGCGAAGGACAGCCTGACGCTGGGCATGGTGCTGGAACCCCCGCATCTCGACCCGACGGCGGGCGCAGCGTCGGCGATCCGGGAAGTCACCTACGCCAACATCTATGAGGGTCTGACGCGGATCGACCATGACGGGCAGGTGCGGCCCGGACTCGCGGAAAGCTGGTCGATCTCCACGGACGGGCTGACCTACACGTTCAAGCTGGTCGGCGGCGTGAAATTCCACGACGGTTCGCCGTTCAACTGTGACGTGGTCAAGTTCTCCTACGGCCGCGCGACGGCGCCGGACAGCGTGAACGCGCAGAAGCAGTTGTTCGAGCCGATCGCCGACGTGTCGTGCCCCGACCAGTACACCGCGGTGGTCAAGCTGAAGCGGCCGACGGCGCTGTTCCTGTTCGACATGGGCTGGGGCGATGCGGTGATGGTCTCGCCGAAATCGGCCGCCACCAACAAGACTGATCCGGTCGGCACGGGGCCGTTCCGCTTCAAACAGTGGGTGCATGGCGACCGGGTGGTGCTGGAACGCAACCCGGATTATTGGGGCGCCGCGCCGAAGCTGAAGACCGTGACGTTCAAGTTCGTCGCCGATCCGTCCGCCGCCACCGCCGCGGTGCTGGCCGGCGATATCGACGCCTTCCCGCTGTTCCCGGCGCCGGAGGCGATCGACCAGTTCAAGGCCGATCCGCGCTTCAAGGTGGTGATCGGCACCACCGAAGGGAAAACCATCGTCGCCCTGAACAACACGCGCAAGCCGTTCGACGATGTTCGCGTGCGCCGCGCGCTGACCTATGCGATCGACCGCAGCGCGCTGATCGACGCGGCGATGTCCGGCTACGGCAAGCCGATCGGCTCGCATTACGTGCCGACCGATCCGGGCTATGTCGATCTCACCGGCACCTATCCGTACGATCCGGAGAAGGCGAAGCAACTGCTGAAGGACGCCGGGGTGGCCCCGGGCACGGAAATCACCATCATGCTGCCGCCGCCGTCCTACGCGCGCCGCGGCGGCGAGGTGATCGCCGCGATGTGGGAGAAGGTCGGGATCAAGACCAAGCTGGTGCCGATCGAATGGGCGCAGTGGCTGGACCAGGTGTTCATGCGCACCGACTATCAGGCGACCATCATCTCCCACACCGAGGCGCGCGATCTGGATATCTATGCGCGCGACAAATACTACTTCAACTACCACAGCGACGCTTACCGCGCCCTGTACGAGAAGTTCGTGCAGACGGTGGACGCGAAGGCGCAGCTCGAACTGGTGGGCGAGCTGCAGAAGAAGCTCGCCGAGGACGAGCCGAACGTGTTCCTGTTCGCGCTCGCCAAGGTCGGCGTCGCCAACGCGAAGCTGCGCGGTTTGTGGGAGAATGATCCGGTGCCGGCGAACGACGTGACGGGCGTGAGCTGGGCGGAGTAGCGGCGTGCCGGCCGTCCCCGCCGCCTTCGCCGATCGCCTTCTGCCGCCTGCGGGGTAAGTCGCCGGCGTGTCCAGCTTTCTGCTTCGCCGCCTGCTGATCCTGCTGGCGACGCTGCTGGCGGCGTCGCTGGTGGTGTTCGCCGTGTTGCAGATCCTGCCCGGCGATCCCGCTGCGATCATGCTCGGCACCGGCGCGCGCGCCGACACGCTGGCCGCACTGCGCCACCGGCTCGGCCTGGATGCGCCGCTGGCGCTGCGCTACCTGCACTGGATGGTCGGCATGCTGACCGGGGATTTCGGCGTCAGCTACACCTACAGCGTGCCCGTCCGCGTGTTGGTGGCGGAGCGTGTGATGGTCAGCCTGCCGCTGGCGCTGCTGGCGATCGTGCTGTCCACCGCGATCGCCATTCCGGTGGGCGTGCTGGCCGCCGCGCGGCGCGGGCGGGCGGCCGATGCAGCGACCATGGGCATCGCCCAGATCGGCGTCGCGATCCCGAATTTCTGGCTCGGGCTGCTGCTGATCCTGCTGTTCGCGATCCGGCTTCCCTGGCTGCCGGCCAGCGGCTTTCCGGGATGGGGTGCGGGCGCATGGCCGGCGCTGCGCGCCCTGGTGCTGCCGGCGCTGGCGCTGGCGCTGCCGCAGGCCGCGATCCTCGCCCGCGTCACCCGCGCCGCGGTGATCGAGACGCTGGGCGAAGATTTCGTCCGCACCGCGCGCGCCAAGGGACTGACCCGCAACGCCGCGCTGTGGCGCCATGCGGTGCCGAACGCGCTGGTGCCCGTGGTCACGCTGATCGGGTTGCAATTCTCCTTCCTGCTGGCCGGCACGGTGATCGTGGAAAACGTGTTCACCCTGCCGGGTCTCGGCCGGCTGGTGTTCCAGGCGATCGCGCAGCGCGACCTGATCGTGGTGCAGGACCTCGTCGTGCTGCTCGCCGGCAGCGTCATCCTGGTGAATTTTCTGGTCGATCTCGCCGCCGCTTGGATCGATCCGCGGCAGCGCCGCAGCGGGGCATGAACCGGCGATGAGCAGCATCTGGCGCAGCCGCAACCTGATCGCCGGTGCGGCACTCTCGCTCGCCATGCTGGCGGTCGCGCTGCTGTCCCTGATCTGGACCCCGTACCCGCCGACCGGCATGGACTTCCTGCACCGCCTCGCGCCGCCGTCCGCCGTGCATCCGTTCGGCACCGACAGCTTCGGCCGCGACGTTCTGTCCATGATCATGACCGGCGCGCAAAGCTCGCTCACTGTCGCGCTGATCGCGGTCGCGGTCGGCGCCGGCATCGGCGTGCCGCTGGGTGCTCTGGCGGCATCGCGCGGCGGCCTGCTGGATGATGTCGTGATGCGCGGCTGCGACCTCGCCTTCGCGTTTCCGGCGCTGCTGACCGCGGTGATGATCACCGCGCTCGCGGGGCCCGGCGCGGTGAATGCCATGCTGGCCATCGGCATCTTCAACATCCCCGTGTTCGCGCGGGTGACGCGCGGCGCCGCACGCGGCGTGCTGGTGCGGGAATTCGTGCTGGCCGCGCGCACCGCCGGGCGCAGCGACACCGCCATCGTGCTGATCCACGTGCTGCCCAACATCGCCGCGGTGCTGATGGTGCAGGCGACCATCCAGTTCGCGCTGGCGATCGTCGCCGATGCCGGCCTGTCCTATGTCGGGCTTGGCGTGCAGCCGCCGCAGCCGAGCTGGGGGCGGATGCTGAACGAGGCGCAGACCTTCATCTGGCGGGCACCGCTGCTGGCCGTGTTCCCGGGGCTTGCCATCACGCTCGCCGTGCTCGGCCTCAACCTGCTGGGGGACGGCATGCAGGACCTGCTCGATCCCCGGCTGCGGCGCGCCCGCTGATGCTGGAGGTTGCCGACCTCACCGTGGCGCTGCCGATGGGCGGCACCGTCGCGCCGGTGCTGC
>JAKAZX010000300.1 GCA_021826485.1 Pseudomonadota bacterium
GGCGCGTTCCGCCGCGATTTCCCGCTGGGCGCGACGACGCGCGTCGTAGTGGTGGATGCCTCCGACCGCTACGCCGGCATCGTGCTGGTGCCCGAGGCGCACGCCGCGGAAACCGACGAGGGCGCGAAGCTGAGCGAGATCCTGCACTACAGCGGCGACATGCTGCTGCCGCAGATGACCATCAAGGAAGCGGTCAGCGCCTTCGAACGGGCGGAGGCGGACGCGCTGGCGGTGGTGGACGCGACCGACAGCCGCCGCGTGATCGGCCTGCTGACGGAAGCCTACGCGCTGCGCCGCTACAGCGAGGAACTGGACCGGCGGCGGCGCGAACTGTCGGGGGAGTAGCGGCGGTGGTGGGTCACTGCGGCGCTATCCGCCGGCCCGCAGCCCCAGGATCGCCCGCGCCTCCGCCGGTGTTGCGGGTTCGCGGCCGAACAGGCGGGCAATCGCGACCATGTCGGCCACGAGATCGTGGTTGTGGCGGGCGGCCGTGCCGTCCGGCCGGTAGATATTGTCCTCGAAGCCGACGCGCACCGAGTCGCAGCCCATCGCGAGGCCGAGCGTGCCGATCGGGAACTGGTCGCGTCCGGTGGCGGTGACGCCCCATCGGGCGTTCGGGAACAGCCGCTGTCCCTCGTCGATCGAGAAGATCACGTTGCGTGCCAGCGGTGGCGTCGCTCCGAAGCCGCCGCCATGCAGCAGCCACAGATTGGCGGCGGCGGGATCGAACAGTCCGCCTTCCGCCAGCCGCCGCAGCTTGTGCAGCATGCTGGCTTCGACCACCTCGAACTCCACCACCGATCCCATCGCGTGCACCCGCGGGATCACCTGGCGGAGCAACTCCGGCGAGTTCACGTAGGGCGTCTCCTCCGTGTAGCCGCCTTCGGGGTTGTAGAAGTCGCACGATCCGATGGCGATGCCAAACAGGTCCTGCCGCGGCACGATGCCGAGCAGCCCGAGCCGCTCCTCATCGCTCGGCCAGCTCATCCGCCCGGTCTGCGGATCGCGCCGCACGCCAATGCCGTTGGTGGTCTGGATCAGGATATCGGAGGCAGCGCGGATCTGCCGGACGATCTCGCTGTAGATGTTCGGGTCGCCGGAATTGCGCCGGGTGGCGTCGCGCGCATGGACATGCACGATGGCCGCGCCGGCCGCACGGCAGCGAGCGGCCTCGGCTGCAAGTTCTTCCGGAGTCACAGGGACATGCGCCCCCTCCCGGTCCTGCTGCATCCCGCCGTTCACCGCGGCGACGATCACCACTTTGCGGTTCGGCATCGCGCCCTCCACTGTTCTGCCCTGTCGTCCACGGCGATACCGTGCCGGCGGCATCCCGTCTGTCCCCAGCGGAGGGGACAGCGCTGCGGGCCACACGATGCCATGTTCGGCATGGATCGGAGGGGGACCCGCAGATGCGTTCGTGCGCCGCCATCATGCTCGGCCTTGCGCTGCTGACCGCACCCGCCCTTGCGCAGACCGCGGCTTCGGAAACGGCACCGGTGCGGATCGGGGTGCTGACGGACATGTCGGGAATGAACGCAACCGGATCGGGCAGCGGATCGGTGCTGGCGGCGAAGCTGGCGGTGGCGGATTTCGGGCCATCGCTGCTCGGCCGGCAGATCGAGATCCTGTCGGCCGATCATCAGAACAAGCCGGATGTTGGGGCCGCCATCGCGCGGCGCTGGTACGACACGGACGGTGTCGATGTGATCGTGGACGTGCCCAACTCCGCCGTCGCCTATGCGGTCGCGGAACTCGCGCGGCGAAAGGACCGGCTGGTGATTTTCTCCACGGCCGGCGCTTCCGATCTGACCGGCGTGCATTGCACGGCCAATTCGTTCCAGTGGTCCTACAGCACTTACGCCGTGGCCCGGGCATCGGTGGCGAGCCTGATGCAGCAGGCCGGCAAGGCGTGGTTCTTCCTCGCCGCCGACTACGCCGGCAGCATCGCAATGGCGCGTGACGCGGAGCAGTTGCTGCGCGCCGCCGGCGGCGCCGCGGTGGGCAGCGTGCGGGCACCGATCGGCACCACGGATTTCGGCCCTTATCTGTTGCAGGCGCAAGCGGCGGGCGCGTCCGTCCTGATGGTGATGAATTCCGGCAGCGATCAGGCAAACACGCTGAAGCAGGCCCATGAATTCGGCCTCGACCGCGCCGGCATCCGCCTCGCCTCGACATTCAACGAGGCGTATGTGCTGGAGAGCCTGGGGCCGGAGGCGTCGGCGGGATACCTGTTCGCCACCTCCTGGTACTGGGACCTGAACGACGCGACGCGCGCCTTCTCGGCGCGGTTCTTCGCCGCTGCCGGGATGCAGCCGTCGATGATGCAGGCGGGCGTCTATTCCGCCGTGCTGAGCTGGCTGAAGGCCGCGCGCGATGCCCGCGCCACGGCGGCCGGCACGGTGGCCGCGGCGCTGCGGGCGCGGCCGGTGGATGACATGTTCACCGAGGGCGGGCAGGTGCGCACCGACGGCAGCATGGCGCACGACATGTTCCTGATGCGCGGCAAGGGGCCGACCGAAAAGCGCCGCCCCTGGGACGTGGCCGAGGTGGTCAGCCGCGTGCCCGCGACGACGATCTATCCCCCCATGAGCGAAAGTGCCTGCCCGCTGGTGCGGGGCGCGAAGTAGCCCGGCTGCCCGGCCCGGCTCAGCCGGTCAATGCAGCAGAGCGAGGCACAGTGCCACCGCGCCCGCGACATTGGCACGGCGATAGGCGCGGCGGCGGTAGGTAATGACGGAAGCGGCACCGATCGCGAGGTCGCGCGCGATCCCCTCCGCCGTCATTCCGGCGGCGGTGCGCGCGGCCACCTGCCGCTCCCGCAGCGACAGGATCGGCCAGCGCGCAGCGATGCGTTGTTCCAGCGCCGCGATGTCGGGCTGCGATGCATCGTGCAGCGCGCGGTGCCGGACGATCAGCGGCGGCAGCAGCAGGCCGAGTGTCATGAAGTCGGCCAACTCGGCGGCGGCGAAGCGCCCGTGCTCGCGCCGGCGCGCGGCATTGACGATCAGCCAGCCCTCGCCGGTCCGCTGAATGAGCGACACGCGCTGGACGATGCCGGTACGCTCGAAGCACAGGCGGCGGTATGGCGTGTCCGGCAGATCGGGCGGCTCAACAGTGAGCAGCAGGGCGCGGTCCCGGGCGGCGGGGTCGCGGAAGCTTCGGCTGACCGGGTCGGTGCGGAAATACTGTCGGCGATACGCCTCCACCATCGGGCCGATGACGGGCTCCGGCACACGGGCGGCGAGCAGACTGGGTGCGGTTTCCGGGCCGTCCTGCTCGAAGATGTAGCAGCGGTCGCAACCCGCAACACTGCCAAGTGCCTGCAACAGCGCCGCCGCGAACCGTTCCGTGGCGAGCGCGGCTGCGAGCAAAGCAAAGCCTTGACGGACCTGCGGCGTCATCGCGCCACCCGTGATGGCTCTCAGCTCCGCCACGTCCTTCCCCCCTCGGCCGTGACGTAGCACAGCACGAAAGCACGGCGGCGAAAACGCCCTTCACCCGGCCTGGACGCTCGGCCGGGGGACAACGCGGAACCCGCATGCCGTGCAGCGGCGACGGCTGCGCAACCGGCTTTTGGCTTAAAAACTACGGCGCGCTTGGCCGGTTCCGCTGGCGCCGCCACAGCAGCCCGATCGCGGCAAGCCCGGTGCCGAGCAGCGGCAGCGCGCCGGGCTCCGGCACCGGCGTCACGCTGCACCCGCTGGTGCAGGTCCCGGGCAGGTTGGCCTCGCTGAAGCTGGTGCCGTACTGGAAGCTGACGCCGCCGATATCGGCCGGCGTGAAGCCCGCCGGCAGGCCGGTGAGCACGAAATCCACCACCGTTTCGACCACCGGCGTCGAGGACAGGCCGCCATTGAAGGCCACGCCCGCCGGCAGGATCTCGAAATTGGCACCGCCCAGCGATAGCGGGTTGTCGAGGTTGGGACCGGCCGCGCCGTTGTTGAAATTGCCGATGTCGTGCGGCAGCCCGGTGGTGAGGTAGCCGGAACTGGCGATGCCGTACGGGCTCGAAGGACCCCCGGCGTAGCCGCCGGCGGAATACTGGTAGCCCCATTCGCCATCCATGTTGGTGGCGCCCGCGCACGGGCCCGGGTTGCACGACGCGGCATTCACGATCGAGGAGCCGGCCGGAATGGTCGCCGAGGTCGGGGTCAGTGTCGGGGTGCCGGTCAGCGAGAAGAACAGGCCGCTTAGCCCCGAGCCGGGCCCGTACTTGCCTGCGCCGCCGCCGCTGGCGCTCAGCGAGATCAGCAACTGGTTGCCGGAGATGGTGAAATCCGCGGTCGCCGTGACCGGCAAGCCGGCCGCCGTGCCGGTGGCGGAGTAGATCACGCCGGCCTGCGCCGAACCGAACCCGGCGACCGCGAACACGGCTGCCATCAGCAGGTTGCGCATGACTTCCCTCCATCCACCCGAACGTCACGTTAGGTGAACAATGACAAATGATGCAAAACACGTGTGCGTTATTCGCAACAGCGGCGAGTCCGTGGCAATGGCGCCACGAACCGCCCTGCCGCGCCTGGGCTGGCTCAGCCGTGCAGCCAGTAGCGTCCGGTGATCGCCAGTTCGATCGCCAGTTCGCGCGCCCCCGCCACCGCGATTGCCGCGGCGCCGTCGGTCCAGCGCAGGCCCGGTTCGGGCGCGTGCCAGCCACCGCCAAGGCGCGCGTCGTCCAGGCCGAGCGGCGCACCATCCAGCCGCAGCCCTGCCACCGCGATGCCCAGGCGGCGCGGGTCGTGGCCGGCGCCGCCGAGATGGGCGGGGACGAAGCTGCGTGAACAGAGGCGGATGCTGCGTGCCCCCTCCGGCAGGCGGAAGCGGAACGGGTCGAGCGGCGCGGCGGCGCCGGTTTCGGCCAGCACGCGGATCGCCGGCGCGCCGGTCAGCGCATGGCCGAGCGCGCCGGCGCGGGCGAGCAGGCGCGCATGGATCGCGGCCAGGCGCGGGCCGCCGGCGCACAGCGGGGCGGCGGCACGGGCACGCCAGACGCGCAGCGCCGCCGAAGGGGTCAGCGGCGCACGCCGCGGGGCGCCGGCGAAGGCGGAACGATTGCCGGTGTCCAGGTAGCTCTCGGCCGGCAGATGCTCCGCGAGCACGATGTCGTGGCATGGCAGTTCCAGATGCCAGTAGGTGACGTGCGGCACCGGGCATTGCGCGATGCTGGCGCCGTTGAGCAGGTAGCGCACCGGGATCAGCACGCCATCCAGCAGCACCGCATGGTCGGGCGACAGATAG
>JAKAZX010000301.1 GCA_021826485.1 Pseudomonadota bacterium
CGACAATCCGGCCCACATCCGCGCTAGCCTTTCTGCGTGGTGCGGCCCGTTGCGCCGTGCGCTCGGCGACGCGACCGTTCCAAAAGGAAAATCTCGTTCGGCAATGAAGCATCTTACGGACCTCACGTGCTGCCGCGCGATCTTCGCGGGCTGGGTGTTCGCCTACCACCTGAACCTGCAGGCGATGTACGCGCCCTCGCTCGGCGCGGGGGGCGCGTTCGTGCAACGCGGCAATCTCGGGGTGGATGGGTTCTTCATCCTGTCGGGCATGATCCTGGCCTACGCGCATCCCAGGCTGGCACCCAGCTTCGCCGAGGCGCGCAGCTTCTGGGGCAAGCGGCTGGCGCGCATCTATCCTGTGCATCTCGCCATGATCGTGGCGCTCGGGCTGCTGGTCGGCAGCGCATGGGTGTTGCAGGTGCATCCGCGGGAACCGGACCGCTTCGGCCTTGGCGAGCTGCTCAGCCATCTGACGCTGGTGCATGCCTGGGGCTTCAGCGACCGCTGGGCCTGGAACTATCCGTCCTGGTCGATCAGCGCGGAGTGGGCCGGCTATCTGCTGTTTCCCTTCCTGTGGGCGCTGCTGCGCGGGCAGAACGGTATCGGCCTTGCCGTCGTGCTGCCACTCACATTGCTCGGCGTCATCGCGACCCGCGTGATCGCGCATGCGGAATCACTGACGCTGACCTTCGATGGCGGGCTGATCCGCTTCTTTCCGGAATTCATCAGCGGCATCGCCATCCTGCCGCTGCTGCCGCGGCTGCCGCGCTGGCTGAACGGACAGCTCGTCGCGCTGGCCGGCGGCCTCGGCTTCGTCACGTTCGGCGTGCTGGATTGCGAGGTGCCGACGATCGTCGCGCTGTGGTTCATGCTCGCCGGCCTGCTGCTGGCGGGCGAGCAGGGCCGGCGCCCGGTGCTCGGCCGCATCCCCGGCCTGCGCTGGCTCGGGGAGATCTCGTATTCCTACTACATGTCCTTCGCGCTGGTGGAGACGTTGCAGGCGACGCTGTGGCGGCATTTTGATCTGTCACCGCCGGCGCACCGGGCGCTCTACATCCTGAGTACCACCGCACTCACCCTCGTCCTGGCCACGCTCGCCTTCGTGCTGGTGGAACGCCCGGCCATGCGGGCCTATGGCCAGTTGGCCGGCCGGCGGGCGCGCCGCGACGTGCCGGGCTTTCCGGCCCGGCTGTAGGGGCTTGCCGGCGGCCTCCGCGCCGGCCACCCTGGCCCGGCGAACCAGCCGGGGACCTGCACCGATGACGCTGCGCTGCGACCTGATCATCCGCGACGCGACCATCCTGGATGGCACTGGCGGGCCGCGGCGGCGCGGCGACGTGGCGGTGTCGGGGGACCGTATCGCCGGGGTCGGCGATCTCGGCGCCTGGACGGCGGAGCAGGAGGTGCGGGCGGACGGCAACGCCATCGCCCCCGGCTTCATCGACGCCCATACGCATGACGACCGCGCGGTGCTGTGCGGCCCGTCCTGCATGCTCTGCAAGATGTCGCAGGGCGTCACCACCGTCGTCGTCGGCAATTGCGGCATCAGCCTGTCGCCGGTGCGCATGGCGGCGCGCCCGGTCCCGCCGCTCGATCTGCTCGGCGACGAAAGCTGGTGGACCTTCGGCAGCTTCGCCGAATACGCCGAGCGGCTGGCGCGGACGCCTGCGCCGGTCAACACCGTGGCGCTGATCGGCCACATGTCGCTGCGGGTGGAGGCGATGGGCGGCGACACCCAGCGCCCCGCCACCGACCGGGAAGCGGAACAGATGCGCGGGCGGCTGGCGGAAAGCCTCGCCGCCGGGGCGTCGGGGTTTTCCACCGGCCTGTGGTACCCGCCCAACATGATGGCGCCGACCGAGGAGGTGATCGCGGTCGCCGAGGCGTTGCGCGCGGCCGGCGGCGTGTACGTGACGCATATGCGCGACGAGGGCGGCGGCGTGCTCGATTCGATCGCCGAGACCCTGCGCATCGGGCGGGAGGCCGGGGTGCCCGTGGTCATCAGCCACCATAAATGCACCCAGCCGGAGAATTTCGGCCGCTCCGGCGAGACCCTGGCGGCGATCGACGCCGCCGCGGCCACCCAGGACGTGGCCTTCGACGTCTATCCCTATGCCGCCGGCTCGACCGTGCTGATGCCGTCCCGCCTGCGGGACGACGTACCGGTCCGTGTCACCTGGTCGATCCCGCACCCGGAGATGCAGGGCCGCTGGCTCGCCGACGTGGCGCGGGAGTGGAACACCAGCCAGCGCGAGGCGGCCGAGCGGCTGCTGCCGGCCGGGGCCATCTACTTCCAGATGGACGAGGCCGACGTGCGCCGCATCATGGCCCATCCGCTGAGCATGATCGGCTCGGACGGCCTGCCGCACGACGCCTTTCCCCACCCGCGGCTGTGGGCCACGTTCCCGCGGGTGCTCGGCCATTACGTGCGGGACCTCGCCCTGCTGAGCCTGGAGACCGCCATCCACAAGATGACCGGCCGCACCGCGGCGGTGTTCGGCCTGGCGGATCGCGGCGTGATCCGGGAGGGCGCGTTCGCCGACCTCGTCCTGTTCGATCCCGCGACCGTGCGCGATGCGGCGGATTTCGACCACCCGACCCGCCCGTCCCCCGGCATCCTGCGCACCTGGGTCAACGGCGCCCCCGCCTATGCCTGGGGGGAGGGGGTGCGGGACCCCCATGCCGGGCGGCTGCTGACGCGCGGCCGGGCCTGAAGGCGGCGCGGCGACGGAGGCGTGGGGGCGACCGGACCCCGCTTCGCCGCCCTGCGCGCTTTCTTCCGCGGCGATGCCGCCGGTGGCTACCTGCTGATGCTGAGTGCCTTGGCGGCGCTGATCCTGGCCAATTCGCCGGCCCGCGACGCCTATGCCGCCCTGCTCGACCTGCCGATCGGGGTGCGGGCCGGGGCATGGCATGCCGCGCTGCCGCTGGCCGGCTGGGTGAACGATGCGCTGATGGCCCTGTTCTTCCTGCTGGTCGGGCTGGAAATCCGCCGCGAACTGATCGAGGGGCAGTTGGCCTCCCTGCCGCGGGCGGCGGCCCCGACCCTGGCCGCGATCGGCGGGATGGCGGTGCCGGCGCTGATCTACGCGGCGATTGCGTGGCGCGACGCGGCGGCACTGCGCGGCTGGGCGGTGCCGATGGCGACCGACATCGCTTTTTCGCTGGCCGCACTGCGTCTGCTGGGGCACCGCGTGCCGGCCGGGGTGAAGGTGTTCCTGACGGCGCTGGCGATCATCGACGATCTGGGTGCGATCCTCGTGATCGCGCTGTTCTACGCGGTTCGCCTGGATCCGGCCGCGCTGGGCGCGGCACTGCTGGTGGTGGTGCTGCTGTTCGCCCTGGCCCGCGCCGGGCTGCGGGCGCTCTGGCCGTTCATGCTGGGGTTCGCGCTGCTATGGGCCTGCCTTGCGCGCTCGGGCCTCCATCCGACCCTGGCGGGCGTCGCGGTCGCCTTCCTGGTGCCGATGACCGAGCGTGAGGGGACCAGCCCGGCACGGCGGCTGGAGCATGCGCTGGCGGGCTGGGTGTCGCTCGGCGTGCTGCCACTCTTCGCGCTGGTCAATGCCGGCCTGCGCTTCGCTGCGCTGACGCCGCAGATGCTGCTCGATCCGGTGCTTCCGGGTATCGTGCTGGGCCTGTTCCTCGGCAAGCAGGCCGGCGTGTTCGGCGCCGCCTGGCTGGGCTGCCGGGCCGGCCTGCTGCGGTTGCCGGCGCAACTGAACTGGCGGCTGCTCTATGGCACCGCGGCGCTGTCCGGCATCGGCTTCACCATGAGCCTGTTCATCGGCCATCTCGCCTTCGGGCCGGGCGCGCGCCAGACCGAATTGCAGGCGGCGGTGCTGCTCGGCTCGCTGCTCTCGGCCGGCCTCGGGCTCGCGGTGCTGGCGGCGAGCGGGCGAGCAGCGGCCGGCCGGTAACGGCTCAGGTTGCGGCGGGATTCCGGCGGCCGGCCGGCCAGGCGGCCAGCAGGATGGACCCGAGCATCAGCACGAATCCGGACGCGAGCGGTAGCGTCATACGCTCCCCCAGCACCGCGACCGCCAGGGCCGCCGAGGTGGCCGGCAGCAGCACCGCGAAGATGCCGGCCAGATTGGCCGGCGCGCGCCGCATCCCGGCGAACCACAGCAGCACGCTGATGACGCTTGCGGTGACCGCATGGAACGCGAGCAGGGCGGCCAGCGACGGGTCGGCCCACAGCGCCGGCAGGCGGGCCAGCGCCTCGGTGCCAGCGAACGGGGCCAGCAGCAGCACCCCGAACACCTGCATCAGCAGCGCGCCGCGGCAGACGCCGATGCGTGCGGCGCTGAGCCGGGACAGCAGGATCCATCCCGCCTCGGCCAGCACCGCGGCGAACACCAGCGCATTGCCGTCCAGCGAGCCCGCCGCCGCCTCCGTCCGCCCGCGCGCCAGTGCCGCCATGCCGGCGGCGGCGAGCCCGGCCGCGACCCAGCGGCGCCGGCTGAGGCGCTCGCGCAGTAGTCCCGCGGCGGCCAGCGCCACCACCGCCGGCAGCGTCGAGAGCACCAAGCCCGCCGGCAGCGCCCCGGTGCGGCGCAGGCCGGCCAGCAGCAGCATGTTGTAGGCGACGGTGCCGCTGGCCGCCTGCAACAGCAGGTTGAGCAGGATGCGCGGGCGCGGCAGCGTGCCGCCCCGCTCCGCCCAGGCGAGCGGCGCCAGCACCAGCGTCGCCAGCAGGCAGCGCAGCAGCAGCACCACCGGCACCGGCAGCGCCGCCGCCAGCACCTTGCCGACCACCACATTGGCGCCGACCAGCATCATGGTCAGCGCAAGCTGCACGAAGGCGAGCGCCATCGGCGCCGCGCGCGCTCAGCCGGGCGGCGGGCGCAGCGCGAGCAGGCGGCGCGCCGTGCGCCACACATCGCCCACGCGAATCCCGGTCAGGCAGGCGAGGCCGCGATGGCAGTCGCGCGCGAAGGCCAGGTAGCAGGGGCTGCACGACATGTCCCGCCGCACGGCCACCGCGGCCGGCCCCATCGGCCCCCATTCCACCGCATCGACGCTGCCCGAATGGATGCCGAGCGTCGGCACGCCGACCGCCGCGGCGATATGCTTCGGCCCGCTGTCATTGCCGATATAGAGCGCGCAGCCCGCCAGCAGCCCCGGCAGGTCCGCCAGCTTCACGGCACCGACCAGCGAGACGACATGCTGCTTGCGCCGCACCGCGCCGAGCACGGCGTCCGCGATCGCCGCTTCGCCCGGGAGATCGG
>JAKAZX010000302.1 GCA_021826485.1 Pseudomonadota bacterium
CCAGCCACTGGTCGAGCCGCCCGGCGATCTCCGCCGCGCTGCCGCCGACCACGGCGAGCCGGTGGGAATGCTGGTCCCGGCCATGCGCGGCGCCGCGCAGCAGCGCCGGCAGCTCGCCGGCCGGCATGTCCGCAAGCCGGTCGCGCCAGGCCGCGGCGAGGTCGCGCAGCGCCGCCGTGCAGCGCGCCGACAGCAGCAGCGGCGCCGTGGCCGCGGCATCGTCCGCCGCCACCGGGGCCGCCGCGGCCGGGGCGGGCGGCGCGGCCAACACGGCATGCGCGTTGGTGCCGCCGAAGCCGAAGGAATTGACGCCGGCCAGCACGCCGGCCGGGCCGGGCAGCAGCGGCCGCGGCGCGGTGACCACCTCGATGTTCAGGTCGTCGAAGGCAATGCGCGGGTTCGGGGTCGCGCAGTTCAATGAGGCCGGCAGCGTGCCGCGGCGGAACGCCAGCAGCACCTTCAGCACGCCCGCCAGCCCGCTCGCCGGCTCCAGATGGCCGATATTCGACTTGACCGAGCCGATCGGCAGCTTCGTCCGCCGCCGCCGCGCCAGCGACTCGCCGATGGCGTTGGCCTCGATCGGGTCGCCGGCGGCGGTGCCGGTGCCATGCGCCTCGAAATAGCACAGCGCGTCCGGCTCGATCCCGGCCTCGGCATAGACCTGGCGCAGCAGCGCCGCCTGGGCGTCGCGGCTGGGCAGGGAGAACCCGTTGGTGCGCCCGTCCTGGTTGATCCCGCTGGCCAGGATGACGCCGTGGACCGCATCGCCGTCGGCGATCGCCCGGTCCAGCGGCTTCAGCAGCAGGGCGACCCCGCCCTCGCTGCGCACGTAGCCGTCCGCGGCGGCGTCGAACGGGCGGCAGCGGCCGTTCGGGGACAGCATCGTCGCCCGCGCGAAGCCGACGAAGGCCTGCGGGGAGATCAGCAGGTTGACCCCGCCGACCAGCGCGCAGCCGATCTCCTGCCGGCGCAGCGCCTCGCAGGCCAGATGCAGCGCCACCATCGAGGAGGAGCAGGCGGTATCGACCGTCAGGCTCGGGCCGCGCAGGTTGAACAGGTAGGAGATGCGGTTGGCCATCGACGACAGCGCCGCGCCCTGCATCGCATAGGCGTCCAGCGCCGCCGCGTCCGAGAACGAGGTGGCCGCGAAATCCCAGGACGAGCCGCCGACATAGACCCCGACCGGGCTGCCGGCGAGGCGGGAGGGCGGCATGCCGGCATCCTCCATCGCCTCGTAGGCCAACTCCAGCAGCAGCCGCTGCTGCGGATCGACGCTTGCGACCTCGCGCGGGGAGACACCGAAGAACCCGGCATCGAAGCCGTAGATCTCCGGCAGCGCGCCGGCCGCGAAGGTGTAGGTCTTGCCGGGCTGGCCGGGCAGCGGGTGGAAGAAGCGCGGCTTCGACCAGCGGTCGTCCGGCACTTCGCTGATCGCGTCGCGGCCGGCCCACAGCAGATCGGCGAATGCCCCGACATCCGGCGCGCCCGGCAGCCGGCAGGCGGCGCCGACGATGGCGATGCCGGTCATGTCACTGCTGTCATGCACCCGCCGAAGCTTTCCGCGAGGCGGCCAGGGCGGGAGCCCGGCGGAACGCAAATACGGGCGTCATGATGCACAATCACACCTGCTTCCGTCGAACAAACCTGGAATGACGACAAAGAACATGGCATAGGGAACGCCGCGCCGCATTTTCGTGATCAGATAGAAATCAGTGAAACAATGCGGCAAAATTCCGGCGCCCTGCCCCGTCTGTGCAGCCTGGATTGCGGACTGGACCGCCGAAGGCAAGAATCGTGCTGATAAGCTGGCGGCGGATTTAGCATACCGGTTCATTAGACGATAACCCACGGAATTGCCAAGAGAGGGTGCCGCAAAAACAGGCGGTCCCCCGCCCCGCGCCCGCACCGACCGCCGCCGCGCTTATGCCGCAGTGCAGCATGAGCGTTGGATTCGCCTTGCCGGACGCGGCGGCCGGCGCGGGGCGGGCGATGCCGGAATCCGGCGACTGTTGCAATTCTGCCACTAGGTTGGCGCGTCCGGCGGCCGGTCCGGTAACGATCGCCGCCGCCGCCGCGTTTGCCACCCGCGCACGATCCAGTGTAGGAAAATCCTGTCATTCAATCAGTCCGCCAGGGTCGGCCGGTGGCGCCGCGACGCAGTGCGGCCCCGGCGCGTGGCGGTGCGGCACGCGCCCGCCGGGAACCGCCCGGCCGGCATGGCGGAGGGTTCCCCGATGGACAGCGAGATCGCCGTGCTCCAGCCAGGGGTTGTGGCGAACCGGACGGCGCAGTTCCGGGTTCCGGACGACCTTGCCGTCACGCCGACGCAGATCGGCCGGGCGCTGGTGGTCGGCTCCTGCTTCTCGGAAGGCGTCTCCCACCACATCCATCGCGTGTTCGAGGGCGCGGCCTCCGACCACGTGATCTACAATTTCGTCGGCGAAATGCCCGAATCGCCGCCGCGGCCGATCAGCGACTATGCGTTCCAGCTCGTCATGCTGCCGCTGCGCACCGTCATGCCGGAAACCATGTTCATGGCCCTGGCATGGGATGACACGGCGGCGTTCGAGAATTGCTTCCAGCATTCCCGGCAGGTGCTGGTGCAACTGCTGGACGGCGCGCTGGCCTACAATGAACGCCACGGGCTGACCAGCTTCGTCGCCAACTTCCTCTGCCCGCAGGCCAATTCGATGGGCCGGCTGCTGCCCGCCAACGACCTGCGCAACCCGACCTACTATGTGCGCTGCCTGAACGATTTCATCGCCGACTACGTCACCCGCCGCCAGGGCGTGCATCTGCTGGACATCGACGCGATCGCCTGCAGCATCGGCCGCAGCCATCTGCAGGACGACGTGGTGACGGCCAATTCGCACGGCACCTACATCTCGGACTGGGACTGGCTGCACGACCAGAAGCGGCTGCATCCGCCACGCCGGCTCGGCGAGGTGCTCGACCTGCGCGTGGACGACTTCATCCTCGCGCTGTGGACCGAGGTGGCGGCGATGTACCGCACGCTGCGCCAGCAGGACAGCGTCAAGATCGTCATCTGCGACCTGGATGACACGCTGTGGCGCGGCGTGGTGGCGGAGGATGGGGTGGACAGCCCCGCCTTGATCGAAGGGTGGCCGCTCGGCCTGATCGAGGCGCTGACCTTCCTGCGCCGTCGCGGCATCCTGCTCGCCATCGCATCGAAGAACGACGAGGCGCGCATCCGCGCGCTGTGGGATCACACCGTCGGCAACCGCCTGCCGCTCAGCCAGTTCGCGGTGATCCGAATCAACTGGGAGTCGAAGGCGCAGAACGTCGCCGCAATCCTGCGGGAAGCCAGCCTGCTGCCGCGCAGCGCCGTGTTCATCGACGACAACCCGGTGGAGCGGCAGGCGGTGCTGGACGCGAACCCGGGCGTTCGCGTGCTCGGCGCCGACCTGTACGCGATCCGCCGCATCCTGATGTGGGCGCCGGAGGTGCAGGTCGCCGGGATCACCGCCGAATCGACCCGCCGCAGCGAGATGATCCGCGCCCAGGCCGAACGCGAACAGGCGCGGGAGGCGATGCCGCGCCACGAATTCCTGGCGACGCTCGGGGTGCGCATCCGGCCGATCGCGATCCGCGACACCAGCCATCCGCGCTTTGCGCGCGCCTTCGAACTGCTGAACAAGTCGAATCAGTTCAACACCACGGGGCGCCGCTGGACGTCGGAGGAGGCGGTGCAGTTCTTCGCCGCCGGCGGCCGCTTCGAGGCCTTCGAGGTGACGGACAAGTTCACCGAGTACGGGCTGGTCGGCCTGGCGATCCTGGAAGCCGACCTGATCGCCCAATACGTGATGAGCTGCCGCGTGCTGGGACTGGACGTTGAACACGCCTTCATGGCGTGGCTGATCGCACGCACCGTGGACCGCCACGGCCAGGTGCGCGGCCTTGTGGTGGAGACCGACGCCAACGTGCTGGCGCGCGACCTGTTCGCCAAGACCGGGTTCGCGGCGGCGGACGGGGGCTGGATCCTGCGCCGGCGCACGCCGCTGCCCCCGCCGGCGCATGTGCAGATCCTGGACGACGCCTGAGCATGTCACCGCGTTCACGGCTTCGCGTTTCGCAGGCGCGCGGCAAGGCTTGTAACGGCGGTGTGAAAGTGCGATGCCACCGCCCAGGCTGCCGCCGGGCGGAGCATCGGTAAGGGGCGCGCATGCAGCAGGACGCGGCACTTTCGCGCATTCATCAATCGTGGCTGGCGCGCAGCGAGCGGCGGATGCTCACTTGGCTCGCCGCCAACATGCCGGCCTGGGTCACGCCCGACCGGCTGACAATGCTCGGGCTGTTCGGCGCGCTGCTGGCCGGCCTGTCCTATGTCGGGACCGCGTATTCCCCGCGCATGCTGCTGCTGGCCTGCTTCGGCCTCGTGCTCAACTGGTTCGGCGATTCGCTGGACGGCAGCCTCGCCCGCTACCGGGGCATCGAGCGTCCGCGCTATGGCTTCTTCGTCGATCACAGCGCCGACGTGGTCTCGCAGATCCTGATCTTCTTCGGGCTCGGCCTGTCGGCCTACATGCGGTTCGACATGGCGCTGCTGGCGCTGCTCAGCTACTGGCTGGCGGCGCTGTACACCTTCATCCGCGCGGTCGCGACGCGGGTGTTCCAGATCAGCTATTTCGGCATCGGCCCGACCGAGATCCGCCTCGGCCTGCTCGGCTATTCGCTGGCACTGCCGCTGGCGGATGCGCTGGCGGTGACGACCCCGATCGGGCGGATGGCGCCGATCGACGCTTTCGTGCTGGTGACCTTCGTCGCGGTCCTGCTGGTGTTCCTGTTCGCGGTGTACGGGGAAAGCCGCCGCCTCGCCGCCCTGGAAGCCGCGCCGCGGCGCGCCGCACGGCGGGAGCAGGTCGGCTAATTTCCCCGCTTCCCCCCGGCCAGCCAGGGTGCGGCGCGCCCGCGGTGGTGCATGATCTGCTGCGCCTGTTCCTGCGCGCCGCCGACCGCACGCCGCGCGGCATCGACCGCATCGACCTCGCCTATGCCCGCTACCTCGCCGCCGAATGGCCCGCCCCGTATTGCGGCGTGCTGCCGACGCCGCTCGGCCCGCGGCTGATCGCGCGCGACCGGGTGCTGCGCGGCCTCGCCCGGCTGGAGGCGCTGTGGCAGGAGGATGCGGCGGCATCCGCCGACCCGATGCTCGCGCATGTGCGGGCCCGGCT
>JAKAZX010000303.1 GCA_021826485.1 Pseudomonadota bacterium
GAAGGTTTCGGCATCGACCGCACCAAGGCCGAGCATTCGGCGAGCGTGAACCGCATCAGCGAAGGCTTGCAGATCCTCGGCCAGGTCGCCGCGGCGGGGCGCGGGCTGCTTGGCGGCGTGCGCGATGCGCTGTCGGTCGCTGCCGCGGGCACGGGGTTCCTCAAGGACCACGCTTTCACCCTGCATCTGGTGATCGAGCGCGACGACGCCGAGGCGCTGGCCGGCGCGATGGCGGCGGCGCGCAGCATCGGCGCGCGCCACGGCACGGAGATCGACAACGCCGTGCCGCGGGTGATGCGTGCCCGCCCGTTCGGCCCGGTGCGCGGCATGCTGGGGCGCAACGGCGAACGCTGGGTGCCGATCCATGCGGTGTTCCCGCTCAGCACCGCGCGCGCGGTGCTGGATGCCAACGACGCCTTCTTCGCCGGGCAGCGCGCGACGATGCAGCGTCACGGCATCGTCTATTCGGTGATGACGATGACCACCGGCAGCGAGTTCTTCCTGGAACCGGCGTTCTACTGGATGGACGAGATCACGCCGCTGCACGCGCGCAGCCTGGGCGAGGACGTGGTGCGCCCCTGGCGCGACCGGCCGGCCGACCCCGCCGCGCGCCACGCGGTCGCGACGCTGCGGGCGGAGACGCAGGCGCTGTATGCGCGGCTCGGCGGCGTGTCCTGGCAGGTGGCGCGGGACTACCCGTTCCAGGACCTGCTGCTGCCCGGCACGCGCGACCTGCTGGCGGCGACCAAGCGGGCGGTCGATCCGCGCGGGCTGATGAACCCCGGCGCGCTCGGCCTCGGCGGCTGAGCGCGCGGCGGGGTCATCCGCCGATCAATGCGTCCGCGAACACCCGCCCGTCGCTGCCGTCGGTGATCCCGAGATCGGTCACGTGCGGCCCCGGATTGCAGGCAAGGCTGGCGCCCACCACCGCCTTGAACGTCAGGTAGGGCGGCCGCCAGTCGGCGATGCGGTCGGCGGCAGCACGCAGGCGCCGCAGCTCGGCGCCCACCGCCTCGGTCGGCGCCTCGGACAGCAGGCCGCAGACCGGCAGTGGCAGCAGCGCCGTCACCGCCCCCGCCTCCGCCACCGCCATGCCGCCGCCGGCGCCGATCACCGCATTCGCCGCCGCCGCCAGATCGGCCGGCGCGCGCCCGAACACGACCAGGTTGTGGCTGTCGTGGGAGACCGTGGTGGCCAGCGCGCCGCGCCAGGTACCCCATTCCGCCAGCACGCCGAGCACCGGCCGCGCCGGGGCGTGGCCGTGGCGATGCACGACCGCCATCAGGATCGTGTCGGGCGGCAGCGCCACCGCCCCGTCGGCCGCGACCGGCGCCTCCACCTCGCCCCAGGCGGTGAAGCGCGGGCGGACCACGGTGCGCAGCCGCACGCGCGGCCCCGCGGCCCGCAGCGTGAAATCCGCCGCCGTCAGCAACGGGACATGCATCGTCGCGGTCGGCGCCGGCACCGCATCCGGCCGCACTTCGCCGATCAGTCGCCCATCCTGCGCGACATGCCGGCCGGAGGCGAAGACATGCCCGACCGCGCAGGACGCCAGATCGTCCAGCACGATCAGATCCGCCCGCCGCCCCGGCGCGACCAGCCCCAGGTCGCGCCGGCCGATCCGCATCGCCGCGTTCAGCGTCGCCGCGCGCAGCGCCGCCATCGGCGGGAGGCCGTAGCGCACCACGCGGCGCAGCACGTCGATCATGCCGCCGGTGGAAGCGAGATCGTCGGGAAACACGTCGTCCGTGCACAGTGTCAGCGTCTGCGGCAGATGCGGCAGGGTCGCCAGCGCGGCGACCGCATCGCGCAGCACCTGATCGTGCGAGCCGCGCAGCTCCACCGTGAATCCGGCGCGCAGCTTGGCCAGCACGTCGTCGCCATCGACGATCTCATGGTCGCTCTCGATCCCGGCGGCGGCGAAGCCCTGCAAGGCCGGGCCGGCCAGTCCGCGCGCGTGGCCGCACACCAGCTTGCCGCTGGCAAGCCCCGCGGCGACGATGCCGCGCATCCGCGGCGCCCGATCGAGCAGGCCGCGCATGTCCATCACCTCGGCGACGCCCGCGATCTCCGGCCAGCCGAGCATGGTCGCCATCGCCTCGGGGCCGAAGGATGCGCCGGCACGCTCCAGCCCCGGCGCCGACGGCACGCAGGACGGCGCCAGCACCAGCACCCGCAGCGGCAGGTCGCGGCTGGCCGCGATCGCCCAGCGCACACCGTCCAGGCCCAGCACGTTGCCGACCTCGTGCGGGTCCCAGCAGATCGTGGTGGTGCCCTGCGGCACCACCGTCTCGGCATAGCGGCGCGGCGTGACCATCGAGCTTTCGATGTGCAGATGCGTGTCGATCAGCCCCGGCGCGACGATCGCGCCGCCGAGTTGCAGCGTCCGCGCGGCATCGCTGCGGCTGCCGGGCGGATGCACACTCGCGATCAGGCCGCCCACCAGCCCGATATCGGCGGCGCGCAGCTCGCCGGTCGCGACATCGGCGACGATGCCGCCGGCCAGCAGCACATCGAACGGCGCCCGGCCGCGCGCCGCCGCCACCGCCGCATCGCGCAGCGCCGGCGCGTCCAGATCGTGCGGTTCCTCGGCCTGCATGCCGGCGTGCTCCTTCACTGTCCGCCCTGCCACTTCGCCAGCGGGATGCGCGGCATCTCGAACCGGTCGGTGGTGCGCGCGTACCAGCCGCCGCCATGCATGCGCCCGATCAGATCGAGCTTCGGCGTGTCGATATGGCAGCGCACGGCATCCAGTACCGCATCGTCGCGCACATGCACCGCCAGCACGCGGCCGAGCACGATGGTCCGGTCCACCGCAACCTCGATGATGGTGAACCGCTCGCATTCCAGCGACACCGGGCTGCCGGCGATGCGCGGCGGCTTCACCTTGCTGCTCGGCAGCGTCTCCAGCCGCGCCGCTTCGATCTCGTCCTCGGTGGACGGAAACTCGATGGCGGTGATGTTCATCTGGTCGCGCAGCGCATACGGCACCAGATTGACGACGAACTCGCCATGCGCGCGGATGTTCGCCGCGCTGTCCTTCCAGGCGCCCGGCACCCGGCCGGGATGGGTGCCGCCAATGCCGATGCCGACGATCGGCGGATCGCCGACCAGCGCATTGAAGAACGAAAACGGCGCGGCATTGACATTGCCTTGCGCGTCGAGCGAGGTGATCCAGGCGATCGGCCGCGGCACGATGGTCGAAGTCAGCAGCTTGTAACGGTTGTCGGGCGACAGGGTCGCGAAATCGAACAGCATCGGGATGTCCTTGCGCTCATGATCGCGCACAGGTGAGGGTCGGCCGCCCGGCTGTCCAGCCCCCGGCCGGCCCGGGCTTCCGCGCGTGGCGGCATCGTGGCAGGATCGGCGGCATGACCGAGACGACGCTTCTGGACCGACTGCGCGCCGTGCGCGTGGTGCCGGTCGTGCGCCTGCCCAGCGCCGCGCTCGCGGCGACCGGCATCGGCTGGCTCCGCGAGGCCGGGCTTTCGGTGTTCGAGATCACGATGACGATTCCCGGCGCGGTCGGGCTGATCCGCGATCTCGCGCGCGACCCGTCGCTGCTGGTCGGTGCCGGCACGGTGCCGGACGCCGCCACGGCCCGCGCATGCCTGGCGGCCGGGGCGCGGTTCATCGTGGCGCCCTGGGTCGATCCGGCGCTCGCCGCCCCGTGCCGGGAGCATGGGGCGCTGCTGATGCTGGGCGCCATCACGCCCACCGAAGTGCGCGCGGCGCTTGCCGCCGGCGCCGACGTGGTGAAGATCTTCCCCGCCTCCTCCGCCGGCGGTCCGGCCCATATCAAGGCGCTGGCGAGCGTGTTTCCCGGCGTGACGTTCTGCCCCACCGGCGGCGTGGAACCGGGGAACGTCGCCGCCTATCTCGCTGCCGGCGCGGCCTTCGTCGGCATGGGCGGCAACCTCGTCGATCCGAAACGGATCGCTGCCGGCGACCAGGCGGCGATCACCGCCGCTGCCCGGCAGGTGCTGTCCGGCTGAGGGAACCGCCGTGCCCCGACCTCCGTTCTGTTGGTCAGGACAGGACGGAGGAGTCCCGATCATGGCAGGAGCAACGCATCACGGCGGCCGCCAGGGGTTCGCTTCCATGGACGCCGCAAAGCAGCGCGCCATCGCCTCGAAGGGCGGCAGCTCGGTGCCGCCGGAAAAGCGCCCGTTCGCGCGCAGCGCCGAACTCGCGGCGGCGGCGGGACGCAAGGGCGGCAAGGCCTCGCACGGCGCCCGCCGGCGCCTCCCGCAATAGCGCGTCCCGCGGTTCGCAGAAACGGCGCCGGACCACGAGGCCGCAGATGTCGCAGGTTCGAGTCCTGCTCCGGGAGCCGGCATTGCGCTGATCGCCTGACGGTCAGGCGGCGCCCGGCACGCCCTTGGTGGTCGAATATTCGAAGTGCAGGGCGGTGCCCGGCCGCACGATCGGGTGGATGGCGTGCGCCGCCATCGCTGCTTCCGAGAAGCCTTGCAGGATCAGCTTGAGCTTCCCGGCGTAGTGCGCCACGTCGCCGATCGCGAAGATGCCCGGCACGCTGGTTTCGCAGGTCGCCGGCGTGACCCTGACGTGGTGGCGTTCCAGCGCTACGCCCCAGTGCGCGATCGGGCCGAGATCGTTGGACAGGCCGAAGAACGGCAGCAGCACGTCGGCGGGAAGCTGCCGCGTGCCGCCGTCGAGATCGGCCACCTCGACATGGCTCAGCACGCCGCCGCTGCCGTGCAGCCCATGCAACTGGTAGGGAATCACCATCTCGATCTCGCCGCGCGACGCGGCGGCGTCGAGCTGGGCGGCACTGTCGGGGGCGGCGCGGAACTTGGCGCGGCGATGCACCACCGCGACCGACGCGGCGATGCCGCGCAGCGCCAATGCCCAGTCCACCGCCGAATCGCCGCCGCCGGCGATCACCACGCGCCGGCCGCGCAGATCCTCCCGCCGGCGCACATAGTATTGCACCGCGCCCGCCGCCTCGTACTCCGCCAACCCGTCCAGCGGCGGGCGGTTCGGGCCGAACGCCCCCGCGCCGGCGGCAAGGATCACCGCGCGCGCGGCGATGCGGTCGCCGGCATCCGTCGTCAGCGTGAAATCCCCGGTGCCGCCGGCAAGCGTCTCGACCCGCCGGCCGAGCAGCAGGCGCGGATGGAACGGCGCGATCTGGCGCTCCAGTT
>JAKAZX010000304.1 GCA_021826485.1 Pseudomonadota bacterium
GCCCCCGACATGGATCGGGTTGACGCGCGGGCGGATCACGTCCTGGCCGGGAACGATCTCCGCCGTTGCGATCGCATCGGCAAGCGTTCCGCCGGCAACGGTCGGCGCGGTCAGGTCCAGCAGCGGCGCCAGTTCGGCGAGCAGCCGCGGCACCCCGCCGGCCCAGTGGAAATGCTCCATGTAATGCGCGCCGGAGGGTTTCAGATCGACCAGTACCGGCACCTCCCGCCCCAGCCGGTCGAATTCGTCGAGGTCGATCCGCAGCCCCAGCCGGCCGGCGATCGCGGTGAAATGGATCAGCGCGTTGGTCGATCCGCCGATCGCCTGCAACACCGTCAGCGCGTTGCGCAGGGACGCGGGGGTGACCAGTTGCCGCAGCGTCGGCCCGCCCGCGCGGGCCAGCCGCACCGAAGCGGCGCCCGAGGCTTCGGCGAGGCGGACGCGGTCGGCATGGGTCGCCGGCGCGGTGCCCGCCCCCGGCAGCGTGAGGCCCAGCGTCTCCGTCATGCAGGCGATGGTGCTGGCGGTGCCCATGACCATGCAGGTGCCCTTGGTCGGCGCCAGCCGGCCGCTGATGGCGTCCATCTCCGCCGCGTCCAGTTCGCCCGCGCGGTGGCGCGCCCACAGCCGCCGGCAATCCGTGCAGGCGCCCAGCACCTCGCCCCGGTAATGGCCGACCAGCATCGGCCCGGTCGGCAGCACGATCGCCGGAATGTCGGCACTGGCCGCCCCCATCATCTGCGCCGGCAGCGTCTTGTCGCAGCCGCCGATCAGCAGCACCGCGTCCATCGGCTGGGCGCGCAGCATCTCCTCGGTGTCCAGCGCCATCAGGTTGCGCAGGAACATGCTGGTCGGATGCGCGAAGCTTTCGTGGATCGAGATGGTCGGGAACGCCATCGGCAGCCCGCCCGCGAGCATGATCCCCCGCTTCGCCGCCGCGATCAGGTCCGGCACGTTGCCGTGGCAGGGGTTGAAGTCGCTCGCCGTGTCGGTGATGCCGATGATCGGACGATCGAGCGCATCATCGGTGAAGCCCATCGCCTTGATGAAGGCGCGGCGCAGGAACAGCGAGAACCCGGCATCGCCGTAGTTGGTCAGTCCCTTGCGCAACCCGCCGGCCATCGCCCGTCCCCTCCGTCCCCGACCGGCCGACCCTAGCGGCGGCGCAGGGCTGATGCCAGCAGCCGGGGCTTCGCCGCCCCGCCGCCGCGCAATACGCTCCCACCGGCACGGGTGCGGAGGGCGACGGCATGGATGCGGTGGAGACGCTGCGGCAGACGGTGAAGATCTGCATGTTCGACCAGTACGGGACGCTGGTGGACATGCAGTCGGGGCTGACCGAGGTGGCCGCGCCCTATCTGCGGTCGAAGGGCTGGACCGGCGACCCCAATGCCTTCGTCACCTGGTGGCGGCGCACGCATTTCGAGAATTCGATGATCGATGCGCTGCTGCACAAGGCGCACACGCCCTATCGCGAGATCGGCCACGGCGCCGTCGCCCACGTGCTGGAGCGCGCCGGGATCGCCCACACGATGGAGGAGGTGCGCACCCTGGTCGCCGCGATCGAGCGGCTGCGCCCGTTCCCGGAGGTGCCGGCGGCGCTGGCGCGGCTGCACACGCGCTACCGGCTGGTGGTGCTGTCGAACGGCGACCCGGACATGCTGGAGGCCGCGCAGGCCCATCACGGCCTGCCGCTGGACCGGCTGATCTCCGTCGCCGCCGCCGGCGCGTTCAAGCCGCATGTCGCGACCTACACCAAGGCGGCGGAACTGGAGGGCGTGCGGATGGATCAGGTGCTGTTCGTCGCCAACCACGCCTTCGACTGCATCGGCGCCAAGGCCGCGGGCATGCGCACCGCCTTCATCGACCGCCGCCGCCGCCCGTTCGGCATCACCCCGCACCAGCCCGACCTGATCGTGCGCAGCATGACCGAACTGGCCGACCTGCTGGTGACGCCATGATGCAGGAGGAGCAGCTCACGGTCCCCGGCCTCACCGCGCCGGTCCGCATCACCGTGGACCGCTGGGGCATCCCGCATATCAGCGCGCAGAGCCTGCCGGACCTGTTCTTCGGCCAGGGCTTCAACGCGGCGCGCGACCGGCTGTGGCAGATCGACCTGTGGCGCAAGCGCGGCCTCGGCCTGCTCGCGGCCGATTTCGGGCCGGGCTTCCTGGCGCAGGACTATGCCGCGCGGCTGTTCCTGTATCGCGGCGACATGGCGGCGGAGTGGGTGTCCTACGCGCCCGACGCGCAGGCGATCTGCACCGCCTTCACCGCCGGCATCAACGCCTATGTGGCGCTGACCGAGCGCGAGCCGGCGCTGCTGCCGCCGGAATTCGCACTGCTGGGCACCCGCCCGGCACGCTGGCGGGCGGAGGATGTGGTGCGCATCCGCAGCCACGCGCTCAGCCGCAACGCGCTGTCGGAAATCCTGCGCGCGCACGTGCTGGCGCAGGCCGACCTTGCCACCGACACGCTGCGCAAGGACCGCGAGCCGCCGGTCACGCCGCGCCTGCCGGACGGGCTCGATCTGGGCGCCATCGACCCGGAGGCGGCGACCATCTTCAAGCTCGCCTCCGCCGAGGTGACGTTCACGCCGGAGCGGCTGGCGGCCACGCTCGCGGATGCCTGGCGCTGGACCAGCGTGACCGACCTGGGGGAGGTGATGCTGGCCGCCGGCATGGAGGGATCGAACAACTGGGCGGTGGCCGGCAGCCGCACCGATACCGGGCGGCCGATCCTGGCCAGCGACCCGCACCGCACCCATGCCGTGCCGCCGCTGCGCTACATCGTGCACCTGACCGCGCCGGGCTTCGATGCCATCGGCGCAGGGGAACCGGCGGTGCCCGGCATCGCGCTCGGCCACAACGGCACTGCCGCGTTCGGCCTGACCATCTTCTACACCGACCAGGAGGATGCCTGCGTCTACGAAACCCATCCCGACCGCCCGGACGCCTATCGCTACGCCGAGGGGTGGGAGGAGATGGCCGTGGTGCAGGAACGTTTCGCGGTGAAGGGCGCGGAGGATCAGGTGCTGCCGCTGCGCTTCACCCGCCACGGGCCGGTGATCGCCGCCGATCCGGCGCGGCGGCAGGCGATCGCGGTGCGCACCGTCTGGTCGGCGCCGGGCACGGCCGCCTATCTCGCCAGCCTGTCGGGGATGCGCGCCCGCTCGTTCGCGGAGTTCCGCGCCGCCATGCGCCGCTGGGGCACGCCCTCGGTCAATCACGTCTATGCCGACACGTCCGGGGTGATCGCCTGGATGCCGGCCGGATTCGCGCCGGTCCGCCCGGACTGGGACGGGCTGCTGCCGGTCCCGGGGGACGGCCGGTATGAATGGGCCGGGTTCCGCGACCTGGACGAGTTGCCGCAGGATGTGGCGCCCGCGCGCGGCTTCGTGTTCAGCGCCAATGCGATGAACCTGCCGGCGGACTGGGATCATGCGGTGCGGCCGATCGGGTTCGAATGGGTCGAACCCTCCCGCGCGCGGCGGATCGAGGCGCAGTTGCAGGTGGCGCCGCATAGCCTCGCCGCCGCCTGCGCCTTGCAGACCGACGTGACCTCCCTGCCCGCCCTGCGGCTGCGGGCGTTGCTGGCCGGGCTGGCCGCCGCCGACCCGGACGCGGCGGCGGGGCTGGCGCTGATCGCGCCGTGGGACGGGCGGCTGGCGGCGGACAGTGCCGCGGCGGCGCTGACCGAATTGTGGTGGACGAAGCACCTGAAGCCGGCGCTGCTGGCCCGGCTGGTGCCGGACGCGCGGCTGCGCGCCCGGCTGCTGCCCGGCGATGTGGCGAGCCTGCTGCGGGTGCTGGAAGCCGCCGATCCGCGGCTGGGGGGGACGCGGGATGCGCTGCTGCTGGAGACGCTGGCCGCTGCCGTGCGGGACTGCGCCGCGCGGATGGGCGCCGACCCGGCCGGCTGGGCCTGGGGGCGGCTGCACCAGGCGGAGTTCCGCCACGCGCTCGCCCTGGCCGGCGCCGACACCGGCTGGAATGCCGGCCCGTGGCCGATCGGCGGCAGCGCCTCCACGCCGATGCACACCGGCTACCGTCCCGGCGATTTCCGCGTCATCGCCGGTGCCTCGGTGCGGCTGGTGATGGATGTCGGCGCCTGGGACAACAGCCTGTGCATCAACACGCCCGGCCAGTCGGGCGACCCGCGCTCCCCGCATTACCGCGACCTGGGGCCGGACTGGGCGGCCGGGCAGTACGTGCCGCTGCTCTATTCCGCGGCAGCGGTCGCCGCGGCGGCGGAGCGGACGATTCTGCTCGCGCCCGCATAGCCGCCTATCCGGGGTAGTGGCAGGCGACGCGGTGCGGCGCGTCGGGAGGGCCGAGCTGCGGCTCCTCCGCCGCGCAGCGTGGGGCGGCGTTCGGGCAGCGGGTGCGGAAGCGGCAGCCGCCCGGCAGGGCGGCGGCGTTCGGCACCTCGCCGGCCAGCTTCACGAACCGGCGCGCCCGCTGGCGAACCGGGTCGGGCACCGGGGCCGCCGCGATCAGCCGGCTTGTGTAGGGATGCAGGGGCCGGGCGAACAGCGCCTCGGTCGGCCCCTCCTCCACGATCCGGCCGAGATACATCACCGCGACCCGATCGGAGATGTGGCGCACCACCGCGAGGTCGTGGGCGATGAACAGGTAGGTCAGGCCCAGCCGCTCCTGCAATCCGACCAGCAGGTTGATGATCTGCGCCTGGATGTTCACGTCCAGCGCCGAGATCGGCTCGTCGCCGATGATCAGCTCCGGCTCCGCCGCCAGCGCGCGGGCGATCGAAATGCGCTGGCGCTGCCCGCCGGAGAATTCGTGCGGAAACCGCGCCCCGGCGGCGGCCGGCAGGCCGACCAGATCGAGCAGTTCGGCCACCCGTGCCCGCGCCGCCGCCGCGTCGGCCGCGAGGCCGTGCAGAACCAGCGGCCCGGCCAGCGTCGCCGCCACCGTCATGCGCGGGTTCAGGGAGGCGTACGGGTCCTGAAACACCATCTGCATCCGCCGCCGCAGCGGCCGCAGCGCGGCCGGCGTCGCGTGCGTGATGTCCTGCCCGGCGAAGCGGATGCGCCCGGCGGTCGGGGGCTGCAACCGCAGCGCCAGCCGGCCGAGCGTCGATTTGCCGCAGCCCGACTCGCCGACCAGCCCGACCGTCTCGCCCCGCCGC
>JAKAZX010000305.1 GCA_021826485.1 Pseudomonadota bacterium
CGGCAGGCCGGTGGACAGGGCGAACAGGCGCCGCCGGTTGGCCACGTCCTCACTGCTGATCACGTCGCCATTGACGATGGCGACGATGCTGGCCCCGCCGGCGGCGGCTGCCCCTGCCGCCCCCGGCGTCGCGGGCGCGGCCGGTCCCGAGGCCGGTGCCGCCGGTTCGGCCGCCCGGGCCGGGCCGGCCGCGGCCAGCAGGGCGCCCAGCGCGAACAGAACGGAAACAACTCGCGATGACATGGTCAGCCTCACTCCTGGGCGGATCGGCGGTACGGGCTGCGGGCCGGTCGCGTCCGGCACAACAGGTAGCGGCAGCGCCCGCCCGGCGCTACAGCCCGTTCACGTTGAAGCTTCCGAGCGTCTTGAGGGTGATCTGGAAATACAGCGCCGAGGCGCCGTTGTCGCCGTTGATCGAGGTGTAGCGGCGATAGTAGTTGGCGCTGAAGATGAAGCACTCGTCCTCGTAGGTCAGTGTCGCCGCGGTATCCGACAGCGTGCCGAGATGCATGTCGCGGATCACGTTGCCGCCGAACTTCCAGTGGCCATAGGTGACGTTGGCGCCCACCGTCGCCTCGTTCACCGGCCCGGTGTTCAGATAGCCGCCGTTCGGCACGAAGGTGTTGGGCACGATGCGGTTGGCCAGCAGGATGCCGGTCGGGACCGTATCGTAGTACGTGTACGGGTTGTAGGCCTCGTAGATGTAGCCGGTATTGAATTTCAGCCAGTCGGGCCCCGCCGTTGCGATCGCGTCCAGGAAGCGCAGGTCGAAATTCTGGTGGTCGAAGCGCTGGCGCGAGGTGATGTCGAAAAAGTCGCTCGGCGTGTAGCTGACATGGCTGACCACGTCGGTGACGGTCTGGCTCAGGCCGGAATTGGTCGGGAAGGCGGGGTTCGGCGTGGTGCGGTAGCCCTGGCCGATCAGCGCGTCCACGTCCTGGCCGTTGCCGAAATACCAGGTGCCGTGCAGCGCCGCATTGGCGCGCAGCCCGCCTTCCAGCCGGTCCACGCCGGGATAGCGGTTCAGCGCGAACAGCGTCGCGTCGGTGAACTGGAAGTCGAAACTGTCCTCGTTCGGGATCAGCGTGTTGATATAGAGCGGGGTGCCGTTCGCCGAGCGCACCACGCCGTAGCTGCTGCCGCGCGGGGCGGCGATCACCTGCAGGATCGGCTCGATCACCTGCGTCCCGCCGCCGGTGCGCTCCAGCGGCCAGCTCCAGTCCAGCGCCGCGGTGGGCATCGCCTGGGCGGAGCTTGCCGACTGGGTATGCGACCAGGTCGGCAGCAGATTGAGGCTGGTGGCATCGTACGCCGCGCTGTCCATGTGCAGCACCAGTTTCCACAGATCGCCGAACGCGCCGGTGGCCGGCCGCTCCCAGTCGAGCGACAGGTTGGCGCGCCGCGTGCTGGTGCCGACCGAGCGCAGCACGTTGAACGCCCCCGCCTCGACCGAGGTGCGGCCGCCCAGATCGTCCGGCTCGCCGACGAAGCTGTATTCGTAGCGCGGCAGCACGAACGGCAGCTCGCTGTCGACGATGCTGGTGACCAGGCCCTGATAGGCATTCATGTCCAGCCGCGAGTAGGAGCCCTGGCCGAACCCCTCCAGATACACCGTGCTGGACAGCACATCGACATAGCCGGGGATCAGGTAGTCGCGCATGTAGTTGGCCGAGGTGGCGCGCTGGATGTCGAACCCCCAGCGCCATTCGTCGTCGATCGCGAACTGGCCGTGCGCGAACAGGTCGCTTTGCAGGCTGCCTTCGTCCTGCGCCAGCGAGGTGTTCACCGTCACCGTGCCGTCGTTGAAGGCGTGGCGCAGTTGCAGGTCCATTGCGCCGCCCTGGCCGGTGGACAGGATCGGCGTGATGGTGGCGTCGCTGCTGCCGTCGATCGCCCAGAAATACGGCATCTCCACGAAGGCGCCGAGATACTTGGCATTGCCCGGCGTCGGCACCAAGAATCCGCTCTCGCGCTTGGCGGACGGGTCGGGTGTGGTCAGATAGGGCAGATAGGCGACCGGCACGCCCAGCACGTCGATCACCGCGTCCTGGTACTCGATGCGCTTGTCGTCCAGGTCCTGCACCGCGGAACTGGCCCGGATGTCCCACAGCCGCGGCCCGTCCGGATTGTCCTTGCAGGCGTCGCAGGCGGAGTAGATGACGCCGCTGAGCTCGTTGACGCGGGCGTCGATCCGGCGCGCGCCGTTGGCGGCGAGCTTGCCGTTGTCGGCAAGCTGGGCGCGGAAATTCGCCAGCACGCCGTCCTTCATGCCCTGTGCCAGTTCGGCATAGTCGGCGAATATCACCTGCCCGGTCGGGTCGAGCAGCACGACATGGCCGCGCGCCGCGGCGACGCCGGTGTTGCGGTCGTAGGTGACCTTGTCGGCCCGCAGCACCCGGTCGCCCTGCCAGATCTCGACATGCCCGGCCAGCGTGATGATGCCGGCGTCGCGGTCGTAGGACGCCTGGTCGGCCTGGTAATAGACCGGCGCATTGCGCTGGATCGGCGGCTCGGACGGCGTGTGCAGGGACCCGCCGCCGGACCCGCCGCTCTGCGCCAGGGCCGGCGGGGCCGCCAGCGCGGCCAGCAGGATCGCCAGCCGCAGCGCCGGCACGGTCGGCCGCCGCGCCATCCTAGCCGTCTTCCAGATGCAGCAGCAGCGCCACCGACAGCATCAGGCCGGACGCCGCCGGTGCCCAGGCGGCGAGCAGCGGCGGCAGCGCGCCGGACTGGCCGAATTCCTCGGCCAGCTTGGACACCACGAACAGCGCGAAGCCGGCGGCCACCCCGCTGCCGATCATCTGCGCGACGCCGCCGCGCCGCTGCGGCCGCATGGAGAAGCCGGCGCCCAGCAGGCACATCGTGCCGCACAGCAGCGGCAGCGCCAGCAGGCTCTGGAAATGCAGCCGGTGGCGGATCGAGGAGAAGCCCGACCGGTCGAGCAGCGCGATGAAGCCCGGCAGCGTCCAGACCGAGAACGTGTCGGGCGGCGCGAAGCTTTCCTGCACCCGGCTCACCGTCAGGTCGGTCGGCAGCAGGATGGTGTGGGGCGTGTCCGGCAGGTGCCCCGGCGTCAGCGTGCGCGCGCCGTCCAGTTCCCAGTTGCCGCCGGCCAGCCGGGCGTCGGTCGCCTCGATGCGCTGGATCGGCCGGTCGTCGGCGTTCAGGCGGAAGATGCTGACGTCGTGCGCATCCAGCTCCTTGCCATGCGCCTTGACGGTCAGCGCGTGCAGGATCGCCACCCCCTGCGCATCCAGCCCGTGGTCCGACTGGCGCAGCCACAGCTCCCCGCCGTTGAGCGCGAGCGGGCCGCCGCCGTTTTTCAGATACTGGTCCTCCAGCACCTCGGCGCGGGCGCGCATGACGGCGGAAACCGGCGTGACCGCGCCGGTGGCAAGCGCGCCCAGCATGATCGCACCGAAGCACGGCGCCGCCAGGAACTGCCAGGCCGATACGCCTGCCGCCCGCGCCACCACAAGCTCGGACGAACGGGTCAGCCGCCAGAACGCGATGATCGCCCCCAGCAGCACCGCGAACGGCAGGATCTGCATGCCCACCCAGGGCAGGCGCAGCGCCGCGATTTCGCTGACGATGCCGAAGGTCGCGTCGGGCCGGGTGGCTGAACGGCGCAGCAGCTCGATGAAATCGAACAGCGCCACCAGCCCGGTCAGCGCCACCAGCATCCCCAGCACGGCGGCCAGGAACACGCGGGCGACATACAGCGAAAGGGTGGCGGCGAGCGGCATGGCGGGATCAGGCGACGCCCAGGCGGATCAGCAGCCCCTGCGGCATCAGCCGCGCCTGCGGTCCCAGCAGCAGCCAGCCGGCGAACAGGGCGGGCAGCAGCGCGTGCAGCCAGATCAGCGGCAGCAGCACCGGGTTGCGGGTGGCAAGGTTGGCGACCGCCAGCCCCGCCGCCAGCAGCACCACCACCACCAGCACCGAGATCAGCGGGCGGATCAGCCCGCCATGCCGGCGGAACGTTCCCGTCAGCGACGCCACCAGCGCGACCATGGTGAAGCCGAGGGCGCTGAACGGCGCGGACAGCCGGCGATACGCCTCCACCGTCAGTTTCGACAGGTCGCGGTCCGCCACCACGCCGGCGGCGGGGTGCAGCAGTTCTTCGATCGACATTTCCGTGGGATCGCGCAGCCGCTGCGCCTCGCCCTTCGCGGTCTGCGTCAGTTCGATCGAGTTCTCGGCGAAGGTCAGCACGTTCAGCCGGCCGGTGCGCGCATCCACCTCCTGCCGCGAGCCGTTGAACAGCAGCACGCGCGGCGGCCCGTCGGTGGAGATCAGCCGACCGCGCCGCGCGAACACGGTGGCGCGGCTGGATTTGTCGCGCGCGTCGTCCACCATGATGCCGCGCAGCGTGCCGTCGCGGTCGCGGGCGCGGACATACACCGTCATGTCGTCGGAAACCGGGGTGAACACCCCTTCCTGGAGCAGGAAGGCGGCCAGCCGGTTGCGGATTTCGAACTGGAACTGGCGGAATTCGGTGAACGCGGCGGGCACCACCCAGATGTTCAGCAGGAACGATGCCGCCATCGCGAAGGTGGCCAGCAGCAGCGCCGGGCGCGCCAGCCCCGCCTGCGACAGCCCGGCCGATCGCATCACCGTCAGTTCCCGGTCGCCGGCCAACCGCTGATAGACGAACTGCACCACCACGAAGGTCGTGATCGGCAGGATCACCGCGACGAAGTTCGGGATCAGCAGGCTGGTCAGCTCGAAGAACACCCGGAACGACAGACCGCGATTGACCACCAGCTCCACGAAGCGCAGCGACTGCGTCAGCCAGATCAGCGCCACCAGCCCGCCCGAGACGGCGAACAACGCCAGCAGAAGCTGGCGCAGGATGTAGCGGTCGATGCGCGTCAGGGGGGCGAACATCGCGGGCGCGGCAGCTCCTTGTGCCCGGCCAGTCTAGCCGCCGCCCCTCCGCCGAGGCAAAGCCCGCCGCTGCCGCGCCGGGGGGTTGGCCGCGCTAGGGTGCCGCCCAGTAGCGGCCGAGCGGGGCACATTCCAGCGCCAGATGGCGGGCGTCGCCCACCTCCAGCGTCGCGTTCCCGTCGCTCCAGCGCCATCCGGGCTCGGCATCGTGCCAGCCGCGCCCGAAGCCCGCCCCGTC
>JAKAZX010000306.1 GCA_021826485.1 Pseudomonadota bacterium
GACGATCAGAAGCTGCACGTTCCCGTCGAGCTCGCGCGCCAGCACGCAGCGCTGCACGTTGCCGCCGGACAGCACGCCGATCGGCGCCTCCCGCGAGGGCGCGCGCACGCGGTAGGCGGCGATCATACGCCGCGCGCGCTCGGCCATCGCGCGGCGGTCCATCCAGGCGCGCCGTGCACCCGCCGCATCGCGGTCGAAGCTGCGCAGGTTCAGGTTGTCGGACACGCTCATGCGCGGCACGCAGCCGTTGCGCAGCGGCTCCTCCGGCAGCACGCGCACACCGCGCGCCTGCGCCTCCTCGCGCGTCGCATGATAGGATTCGCCGGCGACGATGACTTCCCCGGCAAGCGCCGTGCGCTGGCCGCCGAGCACTTCCGCCAACTCCTTCTGGCCGTTGCCGGAGACGCCGGCGACGCCGACGATCTCGCGCGGATGCACGGCGAGGTGGGCGATGTCCAGTCCGGCCCGGCCGCCGATCTCGGGCGTGCGCAACCGCCGGACCAGCAGCCGCTCCCCGACCTCGGCGATGCCGCGCCGCTCCAGGCTCGCGGGAACCTGCGGCTCGCCGATCATCATGGCGGTCAGCTCGGCCGGACCCAGGTCGCGCGTCGCGCCGCCGCCGGCGACACGGCCGCGGCGCAGCACCGTCACCTCATCGGCGAACCGCGCCACTTCCTTCAGCTTGTGCGTGATGATCAGCACCGTGATGCTGCCGGAATGCGCGAGCTGGCGCACCAGCGTCAGCATCTCCTCCGCCTCCTGCGGCGTGAGCACGGAGGTCGGTTCATCGAGCACGAGGCAACGGCGCTGCAGATAGAACTGCTTGAGGATTTCCGTCTTCTGCCGCTCCCCGGCGGCGAGCGTGCCGACCTCCGCACCCAGCGGCACCTTGAACGGCATCGATTCCATGAAGGCGTCGAGCGCCGCACGCTCATGCCGCCAGTCGATCACGGCCGGCACGCCGGCCCGCGACATCACCAGGTTCTCCGCCACCGTCATGGCCGGAACCAGCGTGAAGTGCTGGTAGACCATGCCGATGCCCAGCCGGTCCGCATCGGCGGGGCGCACGATCGTCTCCTCGCGCCCGTCGATCAGGAAGCCCCCTTCATCGGCGCGGTAATAGCCGAGCAGGCATTTCACCAGCGTCGATTTGCCCGCACCATTCTCCCCCAGCAGAGCGTGGACGCTGGCGGCGCGGACCTTCACCGTCACGTCGGACAGCGCGGTGAAGGCGCCGAAGCGCTTGGTGACGGCGACCGCCTCGATGGCAAGCGCGCCGGTCACGCAACCCCCGCCAGCAGCTTGCCGCTGTCGCTGACGGCGCCGAACACGCCGCCCTGCATCGTGACCATCTTGATCGCAGCCGCGTGGTTGCCGGCGTCGGTGGCGCCACAGCAATCCTCCAGCAGCACACATTCGAAGCCGCGGTCGTTGGCCTCGCGCATGGTGGTGTGGACGCAGACATCGGTGGTGATGCCGGTCAGCACGATGTTGCGGACGCCGCGCGTGCGCAGGATCAGTTCCAGGTCGGTCGCGCAGAAACTGCCCTTGCCCGGCTTGTCGATGACGATCTCGCCGTCCAGCGGCGCGAGTTCGGGGATGATCTGCCACCCCGGCTCGCCGCGCACCAGGATGCGGCCGCACGGGCCGGGATCGCCGATCCCGGCGCCGATCTGCCGGCTGCGCCAGCGCTTGTTGTCCGGCAGGTCGGACAGGTCCGGCCGGTGCCCTTCGCGCGTGTGGATGATGTGAAAGCCGCCCGCGCGCATCGCCGCCAGCACCCGCGCGATCGGCGCGATCGGCGCGCGGGTCAGCGACAGGTCGTAGCCCATGCGATCGACATAGCCGCCGATGCCGCAGAAATCCGTCTGCATGTCGATCACGATCAGCGCGGTGTTGGCGGCGCGCAGATCGCCGTCATAGGGCCAGCGATACGGATTGGCCGCGATGGTTCGGTTGCTCATGTCTATCGCCCGATCGACAGTTCGCCCGGCATGCCGCGCAGCGCCCGGCCCGGCCGCACCGTCGCCGCCAGGATCACCAGCGTCAGCACGTAGGGTGCCGCGTAGAACAGGTAGTAGCCCTTGGTCACGCCGACCGTCTGCAACGACGGCCCAAGCGCCCCGGCGGCGCCGAAGATCAGCGCGGCGACCGCGCAATAGAGCGGGTTCCACCGCGCGAACACGACCAGCGCGACCGCCATCAGCCCCTGGCCGGAGGACAGGCCCTCGTTCCAGCTTCCCGGATAGGACAGCGACAGGAAGCTGCCGCCGATGCCGGCCAGCGCGCTGCCGGCGACGGTCGCCAACAGTCGCACGCGGTCGATCGACAGGCCCAGCGCGCGCGCCGCATCGGCGCTGTCGCCGACGATGCGCACGCGCAGCCCCGCCCGCGTCGCACGCAGGAACCAGTGCAGCGCGAATGCCGCGGCGATGCCGAGGAAGAACAGCGGGCTGACCTCCAGCGCGCTGCGCACCTGCGGAGCCGTGGCCCAGAAGCCGAGCGGGATGCGTGGCAGTTGCGGCGCACTCGGCTGCACATAGGGCTTGCCGAAGAAGAACGCGATGCCGGTGCCGGCGAGCATCACGGCAATGCCCATCGCGACATCGTTGACCCGCGCCAGCGAACAGGTACCGCCATGCACGGCCCCCAGCACCGCACCGGCCAGCGCGGCCGCGACGATGCCGAGCCACGGGCTGCCGCTGTGATAGGACGTGGCGTAGCCGACCATCGCGCCGAGCACCAGCACGCCCTCATTGCCGAGATTGATGCGCCCGGACCGTTCGGTAAGGCATTCGCCCAGGCTGACGAACAGGAACGGCGTGGACACGCGCAGCGCGCCCGCGACCATCGCGACCGTCACGGTTTCCAGCGCGCCCATCTCAGCGGTCCCCGCGCGGCTGGAACCAGGCGATGCGGCCATACAGCGTCTCGCTGGCCAGGATCGCGACGAAGATGAAGCCCTGCAGCACCACCACCGTCGCGTCCGGCAGATCGAGCCGCCGTTGCAGCAGGCCGCCCGCCGCACCGATGCCGCCCAGCAGCACCGCCATCGGGATGATGCCGAGCGGGTTGTGTCGCGCGAGGAAGGCGATGAGGATGCCGGAATAGCCGTAGCCGGCGATCAGCGACGCATTGGCGCGGCCATGCACCGCCGCAACCTCGATCATGCCGGCAAGCCCCGCGAACGCGCCGCCCAGTGCGCAGGCCAGCACGATCAGCCGCTCCACCGGCAGCCCCTGCAGCATCGCCGCACGCAGATTGCCCCCCGTGACGCGCGCGGCGAAGCCGGTGGAGGTGCAATAAATTAGCACCCAGCACAGCACGCAGGCGATCACGCCCACCGGCAGGCCGGGATGCAGCTCGGTGCCGGGGATCGGGCCGAGCATGTTGGCGTCCCCGATGCCCCAGGTGGACGGCTTGTTCAGGCTCGCCGGATCGCGCAGCGGCCCTTCGACCATGTGGTTGAACAGCGCGATGCCGATATAGGCCAGCACCAGGCTCGCCACCGTCTCGTTCACGCCGCGCCGCGCGCGCAGCAACCCGGTGAGCGCGATCCAGGCGGCCCCGGTCGCCGCCCCGGCCAGCGCCATGACGAGCTGCACCAGCGGCGGCCAGACGCCGTTGAGCGGCAGCGCCGCCACCGTCGCCGCCAAGCCGCCGAGCACCAGCGCGCCTTCGCCGCCGATGATGACGAGGCCGAGTTGCGCCGGGATGGCGACGCACAGCGCCGTCAGCAGCAGCGGGGCGGCGCGTTGCAACGTGTTCTGGATCGAGAACCAGGTGCCGAACGCGCCCTTCCACACCAGCGCGTAGAACGCCACCGGCGACTTGCCCAGCGCGAGCAGGAAGATCGCGAACGCCGCGGCGGCGAACAGCAGCGCCGCCAGCGGCGCCGCCACCCCCTCCGCCGCGCGGCGCAGCGGATACAGCCGGTCGGCCGCATCCGCCCGCGCGGCGGGCGCGGCGGCCGCCGGCACGTCGGCCAGCGTGGTCATGAAGTCGAGCCGACCACGCCTTCCGCCAGATAGTTCATCGACTCGAGTTCGATCGCGGTTTCCGGATACGCCTTGCCGGCAGGGACGACCAGATTGCCCTTGTTGTCCTTCAGCGGGCCTTTGATGACGGCGAAATTGCCCTTCATCATCTCCGCCTTGGTGGCATCGACATGCTTGCGCGCGGTGTCGGACACGGCCGGGCCGAACGGCGACATCTTCACGAAATGCTCCGCCAGTCCGCCGCGCACGAAGTTCGGCAGCGGCCTGCCGGCCTGCGCGTCGGCGACGAACATCCGATAGACCGTGATCCAGTCCCATTCCGCGCCGGTCAGATAACCTTTCGGCGCCAGCTTCGCCTGGTTCGCGTGATAGCCGCAGACGAACATGCCGCGCCGCTCCGCCGTCTCCACCACCACTTTCGGGCCGTCGACATGCATGGTCACGCAGTCGATCCCCTGGTCGGCGAGACTGTTGGTGGCTTCCGCCTCCTTCACCGGCATCGACCAGTCGCCGGTGAAGATCACCTGCGTGGTGATCGACGGATCGACCGAGCGCGCGCCGAGTGTGAAGCTGTTGATGTTCAGCAGCACCTGCGGGATCGGCTTGGCGGCGACGAAGCCCAGCTTCTTGGTCTTGCTGGTGTATCCGGCGGCGATGCCGTTCAGGTACTGGCCCATGCCGATATAGCCGAAATACGACCCGGCATTCATCGGGTCCTTGTCTTTCTGCCACAGGCCGCCGCAGTGGCGGAACTGGATCTTCGGATACTTCTTCGCCATCCGCAGCATGTACGGATCGAAATAGCCGAAGCTGGTCGGGAACAGCAGCGTGGCGCCGTCGAGTTCGATCATGCTCTGCATGGTCTTCTCGACATCGTCGGTCTCGGGGACCTTCTCCTCCTCGACGATCTTGATGCCGGGCATCGTCTTCAGCCTGGCCGCTGCCTCGGCATGCGCCTGGTTGTAGCCGTAATCGTCCTTCGGCCCGACATAGATGAAGCCAATGACGAGATCGGCCGCCTGCGCCGGCGGCGCGCTGCCGAGCGCCATCGCCGCGGCACCGGCGGTCGCACCGTGAAGAAGGGTCCGTCGGGTCAGCATCGCCTGTCCGCTCCGTTCAACTTGCTTT
>JAKAZX010000307.1 GCA_021826485.1 Pseudomonadota bacterium
ACGCCCGCACCACCGGCATGTTGCTGATCACGTCCACCAGTTCGCCATCGACGCCCGCGGCCCGATGGGCATAGGCGCGGTGCAGCGGCGTGCCGCCGCGCGCGAGGCGGAAGATCAGGAAGGCCAGACCCCCGGCGACCGCGACCAGCGCCGCCGCCATCAGCGGGTTGACCGTCGCGATCAGGACGATCGCGACACAGACCGCGAGCGAGGGCGGGATGACGTTCCAGGTCATCGTGCTCTCGGTCTGGTAGGTGGCATTGGCGGTCGCGGTGATCCGCCCGGCCAGGGCGCCCGGCAGCCGCTCGGCGAAATAGCTGGGCGAATGGCCGGCGAGATGCAGGAACAGGTCGCTGCGCACGTCGCCGGTGACCGCCACGAAGGCGCGCGCCGCCATGAACCCGCCGATCCGCCATGTCAGATTGTCGGCCGCGATCAGCGCACAGAGCACCGCGAACGCCCCCCAGACCGCACCGCCGCTGCCGGCCGGCCCGTGGGAGACCACGTCGATCACGCGCTTCAGCCCGTACTGCGTGCTGACCGCGAACACCACGGCGAAGAACACCGCACCCAAAACGACCGCGTGCGACGCGGCGTGGCGGCGGACGTAATGCAGCAGGAAGCCGATCGGGCGATGGCGGTAGCGCAGCAGGGGTTCGGCGGTCACGGGGCGGCACTCGCTTCCGGGGCGGCGGGGCGCCACCCGACGCTCGGACCCTGGCACCGCATTGCGGCCCAATTTTGTCAGTCATCCATTCTGCGGCCGCGCCAGCGCCGCGGTTTCGCCACAAGGCGGCGTTACCTCCCGCCCATGCGCATCGCCCAGATCGCCCCGCTGTTCGAGGCCGTTCCGCCCCGCCGCTATGGCGGCACCGAACGGGTGGTCCACTGGCTCACCGAGGAGTTGGTGGCGATGGGCCATGACGTGACGCTGTTTGCCACCGGCGATTCGGTCACCTCCGCCCGCTTGGTTCCCGCGCGCGCCCGCGCCGCGCGGTTCGTTCCGAACTTCGAGGAGAACGGCGCGCCCTACATGCGGCTGCTGGAGCTGGTGATGCGCCATGCGCATGAATTCGACGTGCTCCACTCCCATATCGACTTCTGGCCCCTGCCGATGTTCTCGCGCCAGCCGACCCCGTTCCTGACGACGCTGCACGGCCGCCTGGATCGGGACTGGGTGCGTGACATCTATGACCTGTTCCCGGCGGCGCCGCTGGTTTCCATTTCCGACTCGCAGCGCGCCCCGGCCCCCGATCTCGGCTGGGCGGCCACGGTGCGCCACGGCATGCCGGCGGACCTGCTGCGGCCGGTGGACGGCGCGCACGACTATCTCGCCTTCCTCGGCCGCATCTCGCCGGAGAAGGGAATCGAAAGCGCCATCCGGATCGCCCGCGCGGCCGGGATGCGGCTGAAGGTGGCGGCGAAGATCGGCGAGGAGGATGCCGCCTACCACGCCCGCGTCGTCGCCCCGCTGCTCGGCACCGATGCGGTCGAATATGTCGGCGAGATCGACGATGCGGCGAAACCGGCCTTCCTGTCCGGCGCCCGCGCGCTGCTGTTCCCGATCGACTGGCCCGAGCCGTTCGGGCTGGTGATGATCGAGGCGATGGCCTGCGGCTGCCCGGTGATCGCCTTCCGCCGCGGCTCGGTGCCGGAGGTGATCGAGCCGGGGCGGACCGGCTTCATCGTCGAGGATGTGGCGGGCGCCGTCGCCGCCGTTGCCGCGGCGGATCGGATCGATCGGGCCGCGATCCGCCTTCGGTTCGAACAGCGCTGGACGGCGCGGCGCATGGCCGACGAATATCTGTCCCTGTATTCCCGGCTGGCGCGCCCGGCCCGCCCGGCGCTGCGTGCCGTCGGCGACTGAGCTGCATGGACGATCCGCCCGCAGCCGCGTTTTCGCCATCATCACCGCCTAGTTCTCCCCTTGCGGGTCCGTTCGCCGCCTTTGGCGGGAAGTCAGGGTCCGCCGATCAACCGGAAGGTCGTGCCGCATGCGTATCGCTCAGATCGCGCCGCTGTTCGAGGCGGTGCCGCCCAAGCTCTATGGCGGCACCGAGCGTGTCGTCTATTCGCTGACCGAGGAGCTGGTGGCGATGGGGCACGACGTGACCCTGTTCGCCAGCGGCGACTCCATCACCTCCGCGAAGCTCGATGCGCCGTGGCCGCGCGCGCTCCGGCTCGATCCCGACATCCGCGACTGGGTGGCCACCTACGCCATGCTGATCGAGCATGTGCGCCGCCGGGCGCAGGACTTCGACGTGCTGCACTTCCACATCGACTACTGGCCGAATTCCGTGTTCACGCGCCAGAACACGCCGTTCCTGACGACGCTGCACGGGCGGCTCGACCTGCCGGAGTTCGCCGCCGTCTATCGCTTCTTCCCGACCGTGCCGCTGATTTCCATCAGCGACAGCCAGCGCCGGCCGCTGCCTGACCTGAACTGGGCCGCGACCGTGTATCACGGCATCCCGGAAAAGCTGCTGACCCCGGTTCCCGCCGAGCCGGAATACTTCGCCTTCCTCGGCCGCATTTCGCCCGAGAAGGGGATCGAGCGCGCCATTCGCATCGCGCGCGCGGCGGGCGTGAAGCTCAAGGTGGCCGCCAAGGTCGATAACGCCGACCGCGCCTATTACGAGCGCGAGGTGGCGCCGCTGCTGGGCGATGCCAATGTCGAGTTCATCGGCGAGATCAACGATGCGCAGAAGCCGGCCTTCCTGTCCGGCGCCAAGGCCCTGCTGTTCCCGATCGACTGGCCCGAGCCGTTCGGTCTGGTGATGATCGAGGCGATGGCCTGCGGCTGCCCGGTGATCGCGTTCCGCCGCGGCTCGGTGCCGGAGGTGATGGACGACGGCGTGACCGGCTTCGTCGTGGACAATGTGGACGAAGCGGTGGCCGCCACCCGGCGCCTGCCGGAGATCGACCGCGCCAATGTCCGCCGCGTGTTCGAGCGGCGCTGGACCGCGCGGCGCATGGCGGAGGACTATGTCGATGTCTATCACCGCCTGATCCACGCCGGCCGCCCGCAGCTTCGCGCCGTCGGCGATTGAGCGTATCACTCCCCCGCCACGCAGGCGGGGGAGGCCAAGGTGACGTTTCTCGGGCTGGACATCGGCACGTCGTCGGTCAAGGCGTTGCTGATCGACGCTGCGCAGCGCACGCTCGCCGCCGGCAGCGCTTCCCTCGATGTGTCACGCCCGCACCCGCTGTGGTCGGAACAGGCACCGGAGGATTGGTGGCAGGCGACGCTCGATGCCGTGGCGCAGGTGCGGGCAGCGGCGCCGGACGCCTGGCGGGCGCTTGCCGGCATCGGGCTGTCCGGGCAGATGCACGGGGCGACCCTGCTGGACGACGCGGGGCGGGTGCTGCGCCCGGCGATCCTGTGGAACGACGGCCGCAGCTTCGCCGAATGCGCCGAACTGCACCGCCTGGTCCCGGACCTGACCGCGCGCGCCGGCAACATCGCCATGCCCGGCTTCACCGCGCCCAAGCTGCTGTGGGTCCGTCACCATGAGCCGGCGGTGTTCGCGGCCACCCGCAGCGTGCTGCTGCCCAAGGATTACGTCCGCTACCGGCTGACCGGCGCCCGCGTGTCCGACATGTCGGATGCCTCCGGCACCCTGTGGCTGGATGTCGGCCGCCGCGCCTGGGACGATACCCTGCTCGCGGCGACCGGCCTGACGCGCGCCCATATGCCGGCGCTGGTCGAAGGGTCCGACGCATCGGCCACCTTGTCGGCGGAACTGGCGACGGGCTGGGGTGTGGCACGCGTGGCGGTGGCCGGCGGCGGGGGCGACAATGCCGCATCGGCCGTCGGGATCGGGGCGGTGCGGCCGGGGGAGGGGTTCCTGTCCCTCGGCACCTCCGGCGTGGTGTTCGCCGTGACGGATCGTTTCGTCGCGGCGCCCGAGCGCACGCTGCACGCCTTCTGCCACGCCGTGCCCGGGCGCTGGCACGGCATGTCGGTGATCCTTTCGGCCGCCGCGTCGTTGAGCTGGTTGGCCGATCTGCTGGGCCAGGGCGAGGCGATCGGCGACCTGCTGGCCCGCGTTACCGCCTGGGCGGCGGTGCCCGGGCAGCGCGCCGAGGCGCCGGTGTTCCTGCCGTACCTCGCCGGGGAGCGCACCCCGCACAACGACGCCGCCGCGAGCGGCCTGTTCGCCGGGCTGCGCAGCGGGCACGGGGCCGAGGCCCTCGCCTATGCGGTGCTGGAGGGCGTCGCCTTCGCGCTCGCCGACGGCTACGACGTGCTGCGCTCGGCCGGGGCGCCGCTCGATCACTGCATGCTGGTCGGCGGCGGCGCCCGCAGTGCGTTCTGGGGCCAGATGCTGGCCGACGTGCTGGGCCTGCGCCTCGCGCTGCCGGAAGGGGCGGAGACCGGGGCGGCCCTCGGTGCCGCCCGGCTGGCGATCCTGGCCGCGGGGGCGGGGAGCGAGGCGGCGGTGTGCGTGCCGCCGCCGGTGCGCGAGAGCTTCGTCCCGGACCCGGCGATGGCGGCGCTGTATGCGCCGCGGCTGGCTCGGTTCCGGGCACTCTACCCCGCCGAGCGGGCGGCAAGGCGTTCCGGTTGACGCCGCCGCCGACCGGTCCATAGGCTGCGCCAAAACCCGGAGGAAGCGCAGATGGCCGACGTTCACGTCCGCAATGCGATGATCTTCGACGGTTCCGGCGCGGCATTGCGGCCGGGCGAGGTGATCGTGCGGGGCAACCGCATCCGCACCGTCGCCGGCCCGGGTGCGAAGCTGGAGGCGCCGGGCTGCGAGACCATCGATGCCGGCGGCATGACGCTGATGCCCGGCATGGTGGAGGGCCATGCCCATCCGAGCTTCTGCGGTGCCCGGGTGAACACCGACCTCGGCGACATCCCGCCGGAGGAGCATCTGCTGGCGACCATGCGCAACGCCACGCTGCTGCTCGATCACGGCTTCACCAGCCTGTACAGCGCCGCCTCGGCGAAGCTGCGGCTCGATATCGTCACGCGCAACGAGATCGACGCGGGGCGCTGGCCTGGACCGCGGCTGCGCGCATCCTCCCCCGAGATCACCGTCACCGGCGGCCTCGGCGACGAGACGCGGCTGCATCAGACGCGCAGCAGTTTCGGCCTGATCGCCGACGGTCCC
>JAKAZX010000308.1 GCA_021826485.1 Pseudomonadota bacterium
TACATCTGGAACATTGCGGCAGCGACCATCGTCGATCCGGCGACCGTCGATATCCTGCTGCACCAGCCGGACGAGCCGATCCTGTCGATCCTGACATCGACCAACTTCGCGGTGCTGGACCGCAAGACGGTGGAGGCCCAGGGCGGCATCGCGGCGGCGGATGCCAGCACGGCGGACAAGGCCACACCCTGGCTCAACCAGCATTCCGCCGGCACCGGCGCCTATACGCTGTCCGGCTGGGTGCGCAACGCGCAGATCCAGTTGCGCCGCAACCCGCATGACTGGCGCGGCGGCGGCGGCTTCGCGCGCATCGTGATCCGCCATCTGTCCGACAGCGCGGCGCAACTGCTGGCGATCCGCCGCGGCGACATCGACGTGGCCTGCAACCTGATCCCCGAGCAGGTGGCGAGCCTGAACGGCGCGGCCGGCGTGCGGGTGGAGCGGCTGACCAGCCTGGATTTCGTCTACATGGCAGTGACCGCCGATCCCGCCTTCAACAAGGCGCTTTCGGTGCAGGCGGCGCGACAGGCGATCGGCTGGGCGATCGACTATGACGGCATCCGCGACAATCTGCTGGGCGGTGCGGCGGTGCGGCCGGCGACTTTCCTGCCGATCGGCACCCGTGGCTCGACCGCGGCGATCGCGCAGCAGATCGGCTTTCACCAGGACCTCGACCGCGCCCGCGCATTGCTGAAACAGGCTGGCATGCCGGACGGGTTCGAATTCGCGATCAGCTACGGCGATGCAGCGGTGTCCGGCCTGTCCTACGCGCTGCTGGCGCAGAAGCTGCAATCGGATCTGGCGCGCGTCGGCATCCGGGTGACGCTGAACCCGATGGACCAGGTGAACATGCGCACGCAGTACACCACCGGCAAATCGACCGCGGTGCTGACCTTCTGGAACCCGCCCAACACGCCGGAGGAGGAGTTGTGGGCCGGCGCCACGGTGGAACGGGTGGCGAAGCGGCTGCACCAGTCGCTGCCGGACTCGCTGGTCAAGCTGGTGCATCAGGCGGCATCGGAAAGCGATCCGGCGCGGCAGGAACAGCTCTGGATCGACTACCAGAAGGCGATGGTGGAGGATGCCAATCTGTTCGTGCTGTTCCAGCCGGTCTATCAGTTCGCCGTGCGCGACACGGTGAAGGCGCTGCCGCTGACGGCGGCGGGGCCGCAGGTGGAACTGTCCGGCGCGGAGCCGGGCTGAGCCGATGCCGACCGACCTGCCGCGCGGCGCGATCGACTGCGACATCCATCCGGCGGTGCCGGCGATGGCGGCGCTGCTGCCCTACCTGGATGCGCACTGGCGCGACCAGATCGTGCTGCGCGGCATCGACGGGCTGGACCCGACGCTCTACCCGCCCGGGCTGGCGGCCAGCGCGCGCCCGGACTGGCGCGGCGCCGTGCCGCCCGGCAGCGATTTCGCCGCCGTGCAGCGGGATGCGCTGGACGGGCTGGGCAGCCGCATCGCCATCTGCAACTGCCTGTACGCCGTCGCCGCGGTGTTCAACCCGGACATGGGCGCGGCGCTGGCAACCGCCGTCAACGACTGGATCGCGGCGGAATGGCTGGATCGTGACGCGCGGCTGCGCGCCTCTGTCGTCATCTCCTTGCAGGACGTGGCGCAGGCGGTGGCGGAGATCGAACGGCGCGGCGCCGACCGGCGCTTCGTGCAGGTGCTGGTGCCGGCGATGACCGAAATGCCGCTGGGCCGCCGGCAGTTCTGGCCGATCTGGGAGGCGGCGGCGCGCCATCGCCTGCCGCTCGGCATCCATGCCGGCAGCATGATGCGCCATGCCACCACCAGCAACGGCTGGCCGTCCACCTATATCGAGGATCAGGTGGCGCAGGCGCATGCGTTCCAGGCGCAACTGCTGAGCCTGATGGCGGAAGGCGTGTTCGCCCGCGTGCCGGCGCTGACCGTCGTGCTGATCGAATCCGGGGTGAGCTGGCTCGGCAATTTCCTCTGGCGCGCCAACAAGACCTGGCGGGCGATGCGCGCCGAAGTGCCGTGGGTGCAGCGTCCACCGGCGGAGATCATGCGCGCGCATGTGCGGCTGACGATGCAGCCCTTCGATGCGCCGCCGCAGCCGGACATGGTGGCCCGCCTGCTGGCGCAGATCGGCAGCGACCGGATGCTGCTGTTCGCGAGCGACTATCCGCACTGGCAGTTCGACGGCATCGCCGCCCTGCCGGACGGACTGCCCGAGGCGATGCTGCCGAACCTGCTGACGGACAATGCGCTCGACACCTATCCCAGATTGCGGGAGGACCCTCCATGACCCCCGATGACGGCGGACCACGCGCACCGCTGGCGGCAGCGCCCGCGCTGTCGCGCACGCGGCTGAAGATCGTCGATTGCGACGTGCACCACGCGCTGCGCTCGCTGGATGCGCTGCGGCCCTATCTGGCGCGGCGCTGGTGCGAGCATCTGGACACGTACGGCCTGCGCTACCCGGTGCCGTTCCTGCGCTCCTCCAGCTATCCGAAGGCCGCGCCGGCGCTGTCGCGGCGCGATGCGTGGCCGCCGGACGGCAGCCCGCCGGGCGCGGACCTCGATTTCCTGCGCCGGCAGTTGCTCGATGCCTACGGGATCGAGCACGGCATGCTGCACCTGCTGACGCCGACCGGCATGGATGAGCGCAACCAGGAATTCGGCGCCGCACTCTGCCGCGCCATCAACGAATGGCAGCGCGCCGAATGGACCGCACCGGAACCGCGCCTGCACGCGGCGATCGTGGTACCCGGCGAAGACCCGGCCGCCGCGGTGGCGGAGATCGAGCACTGGGCGGGCACGCCCGGCTTCGCGCAGGTGGCGCTGATCACCCATGCGATCGAGCCGCTCGGCCGCCGGCGCTATTGGCCGATCTATGCCGCGGCGGCGCATCACAACCTGCCGCTCGGCCTGCACACCTCCGGCGCCAACGGCCGCGCCGTCACGCCCGCCGGCTGGCCGTCGTACTACGTGGAGGAACACCACGAGGTCGCCATTTCCCAGCAGGCGGTGCTGATGAGCCTGGTGATGGAAGGCGTGTTCGCGCATCTGCCGACGCTGAAAGCGGTGATCGTCGAATCGGGTTTCGCCTGGGTGCCGAGCCTGTGCTGGCGGCTCGACCGGCTGTGGGCGCAGCACCGCGCGGAAGTGCCCGATCTGCGCGAGCCGCCATCCGCCTATGTGCGGCGCCACATGTGGTTCACCAGCCAGCCGCTGGACGAGCCGGACCGCGCCGGCGATCTGCGCGACGTGCTCGACTGGCTCGGCTGGGACCGGCTGCTGTTCGCGACGGATTACCCGCACTGGGACTTCGACGATCCGGACAGCGCCTTCAAGCTGCCGCTCAGCGACGCCGAGCGGCGGATGATCTTCCGCGACAACGCGCGCGCGGTCTACGCGCTGGACTGACAGCGCGCAGACCGCTCCGCTCAGCCCCGCGCCGTCTGCCCGGCGCGGCTGGACGGGATGCGCTCCAGCCGCCGGTCGTGGCCGAGGGCGATGACGATGATCGCGGAGATCACCAGCGGCGCCGCGATCACCACCAGCCCCAGCGTGCCGCTGCCCGAATACTCCTTGACCAGACCGAAGGCATAGGGGCCGGCGAACCCGCCGAGATTGCCGACCGAGTTGATCAGCGCGATGCCGCCGGCGGCCGCCGTGCCGGTCAGCATCGCGGTCGGCAGCGCCCAGAAGATCGGCACGATGTTGGACTGGCCGATCTGCCCGACGATCAGCGCCGCCATCATCAGCACCGGCGATCCGGCGAACAGCGCACAGGCGGCAAGCCCGGCGGCGCCGACCAGACAGGCGACGGCGATATGCCACGTCCGTTCCCCGGTGCGGTCGGAATTCCAGCCGCCGATCAGCATTGCCGCAGCGCCGAACACGAACGGCAGCGCCGCGATCACGCCGGTCATGCCATAGCCGGCCCCGAAGGCGTGGACGATCTGCGGCAGGAAGATCAGCAGGCCGTAATTGGCGACGTTCTGCCCGAAATAGATCGCGGTCAGCCACCAGACCCGGCTGTTGCGCAGCGCATCGCCCAGTTCGAAGCGGCGGATGGTCTCGCGCTGCGCCATTTCCGAGGCGATGCGGGCGTTCAGCCAGTCGCGCTGGTCGGGCCGCAGCCAGTGCGCGTTGTCCGGCCGGTCGGTCAGCAGCACCAGATACACCACCGCCATCACGATCGGCGGCAGCGCTTCCAGCAGGAACAGCCATTGCCAGCCGGCGAGGCCGAGCCAGCCGTCGAGCCGCAGCAACTGGCCCGACACCGCCGGCCCGATGATGAGCGAGATGGTGCTGGCCGACTGGAAGAACGCCATCATCCGCGAGCGGTAGGCGGACGGGAACCACCACGTCAGGTACAGCACGACGCCGGGATAGAACCCCGCCTCGGCCAGACCGAGCGCGATGCGGACGCCATAGAAACTCGGCACGTTCCAGACGAACGCATTGAGCGCGGAGATGAGACCCCACGTGATCATGATCCGCGCCATCCAGCGCCGCGCACCGACGCGCGCCAGGATCAGGTTGCTCGGCAGTTCGAACAGGAAATAGCCGAAGAAGAACAGGCCCGCGCCGAAACCGAACACCGCCGGGGAAAAGCCGAGCTGCTTGTTCATCAGCAACCCCGCGAACCCGACATTCACTCGGTCGAGATAGGCACAGAAATAGCCGAGCATGAGCAGGGGCACGAGGCGCCAGCCCACCTGCCGCATGGTCTCGCGCTCCAGCGCCGTCACGGTTGCGTCCACCGTCGTCCTCCCGTCGTTGGCGGGAAGCATAGGGGCGTCCGCCGCGCCGTGTCAGCCCGGAACGGGAGGGGACCGGGCGGCCCGGCCGACAGGCCGGGCCGCGAATGGTGCCGCCGCTACCGCCGCCACCAGCCGCGCTTGCGTTCGGCCGGCGTTTCCTCGGTGCCGATCAGCACCGGCTGGATCAGCGGCGCCGACGACGGTTCCGGCTCCGCGGGCGGCGCGGGCGATTCCGGCTCGGGCGCGGTCGGCGATTCGACCACCAGCGGCGCGTCGTCGGGTGCCTCGCCCTCCGGCGCCTCGTCGGCCGGTGCCACCGCGGCGGGCGGGGCGACCGCCGCGGGCGGGGCGGCGGGTTCAGGCCGGG
>JAKAZX010000309.1 GCA_021826485.1 Pseudomonadota bacterium
CGCACCGTTCTGGAACAGCATGCCGATCTGCGCGCGGATCGCGTCGCGCTCGCCCTTCGGCAGGCGCAGCACGTCGCGGCCGTCGATCTCGATGCTGCCAGAATCGGGCTCGATCAGGCCAAGGATGCATTTCAGCAGCACCGACTTGCCGGTGCCGGAGCCGCCGATCACCACCACCGAGGTGCCGGCCGGAACGTCGAGATCGATGCCGTCCAGCACCTGCTTGGCGCCGAAGGCCTTGCGCAGCGCGCGGACGCGGATTTTCACCGGCGCGTCGCTCATCGCGCGAAGAATATCTCGGTCAGGCCGTAATCGAAGGCCAGGATCAGCACGCTCGCCGCCACCACGGCCGCGGTGGTCGCGGCACCCACGCCCTGCGCGCCGCCCCGGCTGGCATAGCCGCTGAAGCAGCCGAGGAGCGCGATCAGGAACCCGAACACCGCCGCCTTAACGAGGCCCGACACCACGTCGATCGTCTGCAGGTAGCTCGTCGTGTTGGCCAGATAGGTCGCGGAATTGAAGCCGAGCTTCAGGGTCGCGATGATGAAGCCGCCGAGCACGCCCAGGATGTCGCCCACCAGCACCAGCAGCGGCAGCGCGACGGTGCCGGCCAGCAGCCGCGGTGCGACCAGATATTTCATCGGATCGGTGGACAGCGTCTCCAGCGCGTCGATCTGGTCGGTGACGCGCATGGTGCCGATCTCGGCCGCCATCGCCGCGCCGACGCGCCCGGCGACCATCAGCCCCGCCAGCACCGGCCCGAGTTCGCGCGTGATCGACAGCACGACCAGGCTCGGCATCGCCGTCTCGGCGGAGAAGCGCGACAGGCCGGTCGCCGATTGCAGCGCCAGCACCATGCCGGTGAAGATCGCGGTCAGCGCCACCACCGGCAGGCTGAAATAGCCGATCTCGATGAAGGCGCGCAGGAACATGCGCCCGTAGAAGGGCGGGCGGACGATGTGCGAGGCGCCGGAGAGCGCGAACAGCGCCAGCGCACCGGTTGCCCGGCACGCCCCGAGCGCGCCGCGCCCGAGTGCGGCAATGCCATCCAGCGCGGCGTTCATGCCCGACCGCCTAGCAGCGGCCGGCCGGGGCGTCAAAGCCCGCCGCGTTCAATCCCCCTCCGCCCCGCCATGCTGGAGGTCGAGATCGGCGAAGCGGGTGAATTCGCCCTCGAAGAACAGGTCGATCTTGCCGGTCGGCCCGTGGCGCTGCTTCTCGATCAGCAGTTCGGCGCGGTTATGCACCTGCTCCATGTCGCGCTGCCATTTTTCCACCGCGGTATGGAACTTGTCGTCATTGTCGAAGGCCATCTGCTTGGGCGCGCGTTGCTGAAGGTAGTATTCGTCGCGATAGACGAACATCACCACGTCCGCGTCCTGCTCGATCGAGCCGGATTCGCGCAGGTCCGACAGCAGCGGCCGCTTGTCCTCCCGGCTCTCCACCGAGCGGGAAAGCTGCGACAGCGCCAGCACCGGCACCGCCAGCTCCTTGGCGATCGCCTTCAGCCCCTGGGTGATGTGGCTGATCTCCAGCACCCGGTTCTCCGGCCGGGCGCCGGCGGCGGGGCGCATCAGTTGCAGGTAATCGACCACCACCAGGGCGAGGCCGGAGGTGCGCTTGAGCCGCCGGCAGCGGGTGCGCAGCGCCGACAGCGTGATCGCCGGGGTGTCGTCGATATAGAGCGGCAGGCCGGCCAACTCGCGGCTGACCTGCACGAAACGGTCGAACTCCTTCTGGCCGATATCGCCGCGGCGGATGCGGTCGCCGGAGATGCGCGCCTCCTCCGCCAGGAGGCGGGTGGCGAGCTGCTCGGCGCTCATTTCCAGGGAGAACACCGCGACCGCCGCCTTGGCCAGCGCGTTGGGGTCGTGGGCCCGCGCCTCCGCCGCCAGCGCCCGCGCGGCGCCGAAGGCGATCTTGGTGGCGAGCGCGGTCTTGCCCATGCCGGGGCGGCCGGCCAGCACCAGCAGGTCGGACGGGTGCAGCCCGCCGGTCTTCTTGTCGAGGTCGCGCAGCCCGGTGGACAGGCCGGAGACATGGCCGGCGCGGTGGAACGCACGCTCGGCCGCGTCGATCGCGAGCGTCAGCGCCCGCTCGAACGGCAGCAGGGACCGTTCGCTGCCGCCGCGGGCGGCGAGGTCGAACAGCGCCTGCTCCGCCGCCTCCACCTGGCCGGTGCCGTCCAGTTCCGGCTCGGCGCCGAAGGCGTTGTTGACCACCGTCTCGCCGATATCGATCAACTGGCGGCGCAGCCAGGCGTCGTGGATGGCGCGGCCGTATTCGCCGGCATTGATGATGCCGACCATCGCCGACAGCAGTTGCGCGAGATAGGCGGTGCCGCCCACCTCATCGAGCACGCCGGAATGCTCGAACTCGGCGCGCAGCGTCACCGCGTCGGCAAGCTGTCCCGCCTCGCAGCGCCGCGCGATGGCGGCGAAGATGCGGCCGTGGATGGCATCGGCGAAATGCTCGGGGGCGAGAAACTCGCCGACCCGTTCATAGGCCTTGTTGTTGGCCAGTAGCGCACCACGCAGCGCCTGTTCGGCCTGGAGGTTGGCCGGCGGCAGCCGCTGCGACAGGCCGAGCAGCGGGGAGGCGGGTTCGATCTGGTTCATGCCCCGGCAGGATAGCGCAGGCGGGGCGGCCCGGGGCCTGTGGATTGCTGTGGATAAGGGGGATGGAATCGGCGCGGCGGCGGGGCGTGGTACCTGCGCCGCTGGTCAGCGCGCCGCGTCGTACGGATTGCTGGTGCCGCGAAATTCCAGCCGGATCGGGGTGCCCGGCAGCCCGAACGCCTCGCGCAGCGCGTTGGCGAGGTAGCGGCGGTAGTCCTCCGGCGTCTGCTCGGCGCGGGTGCCGAACACGACGAAGGTCGGCGGCCGCGCCTTCGGCTGGGTGACATAGCGCAGCTTGAGCCGCCGGCCATCGGCGAGCGGCGGGGGGTGGCGGGCCAGCGCCTGCTCGAACCAGCGATTGAGTTCGGCGGTCGGGACGCGCGTGTTCCACGTGGCATGCGCCGCCCGCACCGCCGGCAGCAGCCGCCCCACCCCCTCCCCGCTGAGGGCCGACAGCGTGACCACCGCGATCCCCTTGAGCTGGGCCAGGCTACGTTCCAGCCGGTCGGCGACGGCCTGCCGCACGGCATTGCGGTCGGGCGCGACATCCCACTTGGTCAGCGCGATCACCAGGGCGCGGCCCTCCCGCTCGATCAGCCGGGCGAGTTGCAGGTCCTGATCGTGCAGCCCCTCGGTCGCGTCGACCGCCAGCACCACCACTTCGGCCATGCGCATTGCATTGAGCGCGGCGGCGACCGACAGTTTCTCCAGCGGCTGTTCCACCCGCGCGCGCCGGCGCAGCCCCGCGGTATCGACCAGTTCGATCGGCGTGCCGTCGGCATCGGCGAACCGCACCGCGACGGCGTCGCGGGTCAGCCCCGGCTCCGGCCCCGTGATCATCCGCTCGCTGCCGAGCAGGCGGTTGACCAGCGTCGATTTGCCCGCATTCGGCCGGCCCAGAATGGCCAGCTTCAGCGGACGTTCCGGCTCCGCCGCATCCGGCACCGCCTCGGGCAGGCGGTCGGCGATTTCCGCCATCAGGTCGGCCAGCCCCTCCCCGTGCTCGGCCGAAACGGCGACCGGGGCGCCCAGGCCAAGGGAGAACGCATCCAGCGCCGCCGCTGCGCCGGCGCGGCCTTCCGCCTTGTTGGCGACCGGCAGGACGGGGCGGCCCTGGCGGCGCAGCCAGGCGGCGAAATGCGCGTCCGCCGGCGTCACCCCGGCGCGGGCGTCGATCACGAACAGCACCAGGTCGGCGGCCCGCACGGCGGCGGCGGCGGAGGCGTGCATGCGGCCGGCGAGCGAAGCGGGCGGCGCTTCCTCGAGTCCGGCGGTGTCCACCAGCAGCACCGTGCGCCCGCGCAGCATCGCCTCCGCCTCCTTGCGGTCGCGGGTGACGCCGGGGGTGTCGGCGACCAGCGCCGCGCGGCGGCCGGCCAGGCGGTTGAACAGCGTCGATTTGCCGACATTCGGCCGCCCGGCGACCACCACGACCGGCAGCGTCATGGGGTCAGCGCAGCGCGACCAGGGTCGCGTCCTCCATCACCGCGAACAGCATTCCGCCGGCCACCACCGGCGGCACGATGGCGACGCCCTCGATGTCCTGGCGCAGCAGGATGGCGCCGCTCTGGGCGGCGATGTGCAGCATCTCCTTGCCGCTGCCGAGCACGATCAGCCGGTCGCCGGCGAGCGTCGGACCGATCCAGTGCAGCAGCCCGTCCTTCGTCTTCTCGTCGCGGAACTGCGGCAGTTGCTGCACCCAGGCCACGGCGCCGTCGGCGCGGTTGACGGCGCCCAGCGTCTGGTCCGGCGTCAGCACATAGAGCCAGTCCCCGGCCAGCCAGGGGGTCTGCACCGAGGCCACCTCCCGCTCCCACAGGCGCCGGCCGGTGCGCAGGTCGAGCGAGACGAACAGCCCGCCCAGCCCGACCGCGAACACCCGCCCGTCCGCGACCACCGGCAGGCCGGTGATGGCGGTGAAATCCGCCAGCCCCGCCCGCCCCCCGCGGGAGGCGAGCCCGTCGCTCCAGGACACCGAGCCGGACAGCGCGCGCAGGCAGGCGAGATCGCCGCTGCCGAAGCCCGCGACCACCAACCCGTCCGCATAGGCGGGGGAGGGCAGGCCGAGCACGGAGGTCTGCGCCTCCCCGCCCTGATGCGCCCATTGCCGGCTGCCGTCCGCCTTGGCGAGCGCCAGCACCTGCTCGTCGAGGGTGGCGAGATAGATGTGGTCCTCGGCGATGGTCGGCGCGCCGCGGGCCGGGGCGGGCAGTTTCTGCCGCCAGCGCAGCTTGCCGGTGGCGGCATCGAGCGCCAGCAGCGCGGCCAGCCCGGTGCCGGCATAGACCGTGCCGCCGTCCACTGCGATGCCGCCGCCGATATTGGTGCTGTCGTCATCGGGCAGCGCCGTCGCGGTCTGCCAGAGGCGCGCGCCGCTGCGCTGGTCGTAGGCACTGACCGCGGCGGCGCTGTCCATTGCGTAGACCCGCCCGTCG
>JAKAZX010000310.1 GCA_021826485.1 Pseudomonadota bacterium
CGCCGGTTCCACCGTCGCCGCCTTCGCGCAGGGGCTGACGCTCGGCGGCGTATTGCAGGGCGTGCGCGTGGTCGATCGCGCCTATGCCGGCGGCTGGTGGGACTGGCTGACCGGTTTCACCCTGCTGTGCGGCATCGCGGTGGTGATCGGCTATGCGCTGCTCGGCGCGACCTGGCTGATCTGGCGCACCGAGGGCGCGTTGCAGCGCCGCAGCCGCCGTCACGCGGCGCAACTCGGCGCGGCGACGCTGGCGCTGATCGTGGTGGTCAGTTTGTGGACACCGATGCTCAACCCGACCTTCATGCAGCGCTGGTTCGGCTGGCCAGGCATCCTGCTGACCAGCCCGGTGCCGATCCTGGTCGTGCTGCTGGCGATCGGCTTCTGGCGCGGGCTCGCGCGCCGGCATCACGTCACGCCCTTCCTGTGCGCGCTCGGCTGGTTCGTGCTCGGCTATGCCGGGCTTGGCATCAGCCTGTATCCGCATATCGTGCCGCCGGCCATCACCATCTGGGACGCCGCCGCGCCGCCGGAATCGCAGGCCTTCCTGCTGGTCGGTGCGGTCGTGCTGGTGCCCATCATCATCGCCTACATGGCGTATTCGTACTACGTGTTCCGCGGCAAGGTGCAGCACGGCGAGGGTTATCACTGATGCGCATGCGGCTGCTGTGGTTCGCGGCGCTGTATGCCGCGGGCGTCGGCGTCACGCTGGCGGTGGCCTATGCGCTGCGGCTGGTGCTGGTGCCGTAGCCGGCGCTACGGCGGGGCGATGCCGAAGACGTAGCGCGCGTACAGCAGGCCGCTGAGTTCAGTGAAGTTGCCGGCGTGCAGCGCGTTGAACTGGCCGCCGAGATGCAGTTCCGGCGCCAGCCGATAGTCGAAATTGGCATGCGCGTTGCCGGCCAGCCCGGATTCGCTGTTGGCGGGAAATTCCGTCAGCACGCCGGTCACCGCGGTTGCCGGATTGGCCTGCATCGCGACGAGTTGCGATTGCAGGGCGGCGTCGGTCGGGAAATACGGCGACGCACTGGCGCGGTAGCTTTGTAGCCCCGGCGCCACGCCGACTTCATAGGAGAAATCGGCGTCCACCTTGTCCTTGTAGGTCACCGGCAGCAGCGCGGCGACGTAGGATTGCGGGCTGAAATAGCCGCCCTGGCCATAGGTGAAGTAGTCGAGGTTCTTGGTGTAGCCGAAATACACGAGGTCGGTGCCGACGCGCAGCTCCTGCGTGCCGGACTGCCACAGTTTCGCGCTGCCGCCAGCGCCCAGCTCGGTTTCCGTGTTGCTCGCCACGTTCTGCCCTTGCAGCGCCTGCCAGCCGCCGCCGGCATACAGGTCCGCGGGTCCGGCGCTGAATTCCAGATTGGCGTGCGCGCCGGTGCGGGTGACGCCGCCCCAGGCGAGGCCGGTGCGCGGATCGACCGTGCCGGCGAAGGACAGCACGCTGTCCAGCACCGCCCGCCGTTCCAGGGTCAGGCGCAGGCGGGTGCGGTCGGTGATCTGCGGCGCCCACTCCACCCCGCCGACGAAGTTCTGTTCGCGGAAGCCGAGCGGCGTGGTGCCGATATCCGCGGCGAAACTGCCCACCGCGTAGCTGGCGCTGAGCGCGAAGCCCTGCGCCCCCTGGTCGCCCGGCCCGACCGAGGTGAGCACGGGCGCCCCGCCGCCGGCCGGCTGGCTGAGCGAAAACACGCCGGTGCCGAAGCGCTGCGCGTTGCCGGTGGCCCCGCCCAGCGTGCCGCCGTTCAGGATGGTGGGCGTCAGCGTCAGCTTGAGCCGCCCCTGGCCGCCGGGGGCGAACGACGCCTCCATCGGCAGGGTCAGTTCGTCGAGCCGGTCGAGGCCGGTATCGCCGCTGCGGCTGCGGAAGCCGGTGCCGGCCTGGACGGCCGGGGCCACCTGCTCGCGCAGATCGCTGATCGAGCGGTCGATCTCGGCGGTCAGCGGATCGGCGACGGTGGTCAGGTCGGGCGACAGGTCGCCCAGCGTGTCGCCCTCACGGAACGGATTGGCGGCGGGCGCGGCGGCGGGCAGGTCGTTGACCAGGGCGCCGATCCGGGGGTTCTGGCCGGCAGCGCCGCCGACCTGCTGCTGGCGCAGGTCGCGCGCCCGCTCCAGGTCGCGCAACGCCTCCCGCGCATGGCCACGCGCCTTTTCCACGTCTGCCGCCATCAGCCAGGCGCGGGGATCGTTCGGCGCCAGGTCGAGCGCCGCCGCCGCCAGGCTCGCCGCCTGTGCCCGGTCGCCGAGGGCAAGCGCCGCCGAGACCGCCTGCTGCCGCGCCGCCAGGTTGCCGGGGTCGCGCGCCAGCACCGCCTGGGCGATGTCGAGCGCCTGTTTCGCACGATGGGCGCTCTGATACAGCCGGCCGAGGGCGAGGTTGGCGTCCGCATTGTCCGGCGTGACGGCGAGCACCGGGGCCAGCCGGTCATAGGCATCGGCCTGCCGCCCGGCCTCGTTCAGCCGGTCCGAGTCGCGCACCGCGAGGCCGGCCTGCAGATCGGCGACCGCCTGGCGCTGCGCCGGCGTCAGCGGGCCGGAGCGGCCGATCCCGGCCAGCATGCTGTGGGCCGCGTCCGCCTGCCCGGCATCCAGCAGCGCCCCGGCATAGCGCAGCCGCGCCGCTGCCCCCTGGGCGGGCGTGGCGGCGGCGGCGGTGGCGACGGCCTGCGCGGCGGCCTGCGGGTCGCCGATCCCGGCCAGCGCCCGCGCGATGGCAGCACCCCGCGCGCCGTCCGGGTCGGGGGCGGCGGCGATCGCCAGCAACTGCCGCCGCGCCTCCGCCCGCGGCAGGGCGACCGCGGCGGCGATCTGCCGTTCGGTTTCGGCCTGCGCCAGGGCGGTGCGCATCTCGGGCGTGCGGGCGGCGGCCGGCAGGCGGGCGATCAGCCGCGCCGCGGTGGCGCCGTCATCGCTTTCCTGCGCGAAAATCACGCCGGCGCGCAGCGCATCGACCCCGGCCGCTCCGGTGGTCGCCGCGGCCATCGTGGCCTGCGCCTCCGCCATCTGGCCCTGCTTCGCCAGCAGGCGGGCAAGGTCAAGGCGCAGCCACGGATTGGCCGGGTCGGCGGCGACCGCTTCACGGGTCAGCGCGAGTTTCTCGGCCGGGTCGGTGCTGGCGGCGGCCTGTTCGCGCAGATGCTGGGCGCGCGCCTGCCGCCCATCCTCCGGCGGCGCGGTGGTCGCGGTCAGCGCGGCCTGCCAGCGCGCCCGGTTGTCCGGATCGAGCGCGATCGCCCGGGCGAGCAGCGTCTTCGCCTCCGCAGGGTTGTGCTGGCGCAGCCGCACCAGGCCGAGGCCGCCGGCGGCATCGGCGTCGTCCGGGTTGGCGGTCAGCGCCTGCTGGAACAGGGAGGCCGCATCGGCGAGGTTCCCCTTGTCCAGCGCCGCGAACCCGTCGGACCGCGCGATGTCCCCCGGGTCGGCGCCGGGGGCGGGGTGCTGCGCCGTTTGCAGGTGCGCGGCGATGTCCGCGTCGTCCGGATGGGCGGCGGCGTAGGGGGCGAGCAGGGCGGCGTTGTCCGCACTGGCCGGCAGCCACAGCAGTCCCTGCCGCCATGCCTTGGCGGCCTCCGCCGCGATCGCCGGGTTGCGCGCCAGCACCGCGAGCCGCGCCACGCCGTCGCGCCGCGTCGCTTCCTGATAGGTCAGCACCTCGGCATAGGCGAGCTGCGCGCGCAGATCGTCCGGCGCGCGGCGGACCAGCCGCGCCAGCCCGTCGCGGGCCGGCGCCCAGCCGTCTTCGGTGCCGGCGAGGGTCTGATAATACTCGACCGCCAGCGCATCGGGCGGCGAGCCGCCCTTGAACAGCCGGTCATAGGCGGCCCGCGCCTCCGCCGGCTTGCCCGCGGCGGCGAGGCGCCGGGCCTCCGCCAGCGCATCGGCGGAAATCGGCCCGATCCGCACCGCCTGCCCGATCGCCGCGATGCGCGGGTCCTGCGGCGCCACCTGCCGCAGATGGGCGAGCGCATCGTCCGCCGCCGCCTGGTCGCCGGCGTCGGCGGCGAGTTGCGCGAGCATCGACAGTGCGTCCGGGTTGTCGGGCGCCAGCGCCAGCGCCCGCCGCAGGCTGGCCATCGCCTGATCGGGATGCTGCTGGGCGCGCCAGTACTCGGCCTGCTGCAACAGCACGGTCAAGGCCGGGTCGGCCGTCTCCGCCGCCGCGGCGGCGGTTGCGGAGAGCGAGACGAGCAGGGCGGCGGCGGTCAGGCGCAACACGGTCAATGCCCCATCGGCCGATCGGCCAGCCGCGCGGCGGCGCGGCGGCGCAGGGCGGCATGCAGCGCGAGGCCGAGCAGGGCGACGCCGCCCAGCATGGCGAGCACGGCGCCGAGCGGCTGGTCGCGCAGCAGCCAGCCCGGCCACATCCACAGCGGCAGGTGGCCGACCGTGTAGGTCGGCGCGACACGGAAGCTGGTGACATGGCCGCCGCTGAGCAGCGCGAGGTCGCCCTGGATCAGCGGCGCCTGTTCCTTGTCGCGCAGGCTGGCGACGGCCCCGATCACCGCCTGCGGGGCGCTGGCCAGGATGGCGACGACCGAGCGGTGGTCGGCCAGCGGGCTTTCGCCACCGACCAGATAGGCCCGCTGCTCGGCCGGCACGGCAGCGAGCGTGCTGGCGGCGCGGTCGCGCGCCTCGTCCGCCCGGCCGCCGAACAGGTGCCGCACCGGGTCCAGCGGATCGTCGAGCGTGAGCGTCAGCCGGTCCCCGTCGATCCGCATCGCGGAGCGCGCCAGCAGCCCGGCCGCGCCCTGGAGATGGCCGAGCGAGCCGATCACCAGCAAATCGCGGTCCGCGACGGTGGCGGCGCCGTCCGGCCGCACCACCGCGAGGCGCAGCGCCGGATAGCCGGTGAGCGCGCCGAACCGGCCCATCATGTCGAGATAGGCGGCGAGTTCCACCGTGCCCGGCCGCTCCGGCAGCACCACCGCGGTTTCCGACAGATCGGCAAGCCGGGTGAACGGGAAGCCGGCGCCGACGAACAGCGCGAGATTCGGCAGTTGCGCGAAATGGTGTCCGCGCGTCAGGTCGAGCGTGCTGCCGGGATCG
>JAKAZX010000311.1 GCA_021826485.1 Pseudomonadota bacterium
CAGCGTCGAACACCCGTCCGCCGGCAGCCTCGATCTGGTCGGCAGCCCGATCAACCTGTCCGACACGCCGGTCAGCTACCGCCATGCGCCGCCGCTGCTCGGCGAGCACACCCGGGAAGTCCTGTCGCAGCTTGCCGGCCTGTCGGACGCCGAGATCGCCGGGCTGGTGGCGCGCAAGGTCATCTGAGGGGGCGGTCAGGCGGCGCGGGCGGGTTGCTGCCAGTGCGCGGCGGCGTCGCGGAGGGTGCGGCCGAGGCTGATGCGGGGGGTGAACCCCACCTCCTGCCGCAGCCGGGTGGTGTCGGGCAGCATGCACAGCGGCTCACCCTGCGGCAGCGGCCGGCCGCCGAAGCGGACCGGCGGCGGCGCCGGTCCGGCCACCAGGGCGGCCAGCGTCGCCAGGCTGACCGGCTGGCCGGCGCCGATGTTCACCGCCCCGGTGACCGGCGACAGGGCCAGCGCCGCCACCGCCGCCCCGGCGTCGCGCACGTCGATCAGGTCGCGCGTCAGGTCCGCCGGGCCGACCGGCAGGCGCGGGCCGCCGGCGGCGGCGCGGATCAGCCGCGGCAGCAGCCGCTCGGGATGCTCATGCAGGCCGACCGGCCAGAACACGCGCGCATTGGCGACGGACAGGCCGCAGCCGCGCAGCCACGTCCAGGCCAGCAGCTTCGCCGCGCCATAGGGCGTCTGCGGCCGACAGGGGCGGCTTTCCGGCCAGGGACCGGGGGCGGCCGATGCCCAGTCGTATTCGGCGCAGGACCCTACCAGCACCGCGCGCCGGCCACCGGCGGCGGCGAAGCGCCGCACGAGGTCGATGGTTGCGGCGGTCCAGGCGACGTTGTCCGGGCTGCGCCAGTACTCGGCCGGCCGGGTCACCCAGGCGGCATGCACCAGCAGCTCCGCCCCCGCCGCGGCCGCCGCCTGCCGGCCGGCGTCGCGCAGCAGGTCCGCCTGCCGCCGCGCGGGCGCCGCGACCTCCACCCCCGCCATGCGCAGGGCGGCGACGATCTGCCGCCCCAGGAACCCGCTTCCGCCGGTGACCAGCGCCCGCATCGCCCGCGCCCCCCGCAACCATCGGGGAAGCATGGCGCCGGGGCGTTGACGGATGGCTAATCAGTAGGTGGCGCGGCCGCCGGAACAGTCGAACACCGCGCCGGTGGTGAACGACACCTCCTCGCTCGCCAGCCAGCAGATCATCGCCGCGATCTCCTCGACCTTGCCCAGCCGGCCGATCGGGATGCGCGACAGCATGTAGTCGATGTGCTGCTGGGTGATCTGGTCGAAGATCGGTGTGCGGACCGCGGCCGGAGTGACGCAGTTGACGCGGATTTCGGTTTTGGCCAGTTCCTTGCCGAGCGACTTGGTCAGGCCGATCACTGCCGCCTTGGACGCCGAATAGGCGGAGGCGGTCGGATTGCCCTCCTTCCCGGCGATCGAGGCGATGTTGACGATCCGCCCGTAGCCGTTCGCCATCATATGCGGCACCACGTAGCGGTTGCAGTAGAACAGCCCGTTGACGTTCACGTCGAACACGCGCTGCCACTGGTCGATCGGGTATTCCCAGGTCGGGTGGTTGGGTCCGGCGAGTCCGGCGCTGGCGACCAGGATGTCGATCCTGCCGAGTGCTGCGGCCGTGCCCTCCGCCGCCCGGCGCACCGCTTCCGGATCGGCGAGGTCGAGGGCGACGGTATGCACCGTGCCGCCCAGCTCGCCCGCCAGCTTGCCGAGCGCCGCCGCATTGGCGTCCCACACCGCAAGCCGCGCCCCCTCCCGCAGCAGCCGCGCCGCCGCAGCCAGGCCGATGCCCGAGGCCCCGCCCGTCACGATCGCCGTCCGCCCCGAAAACCGCCCTGCATCCGCCATTGCCGCCTCCCTTTCGCCCGAGGGCGCTTAGCGCGGCTGCGGGCCGGACGAAAGCGGCTTCGGCGGCGGCGGGACGGTCAGGGGACGACCTGCACGCCCTTCCAGAAAGCAACGCGGCCGGTGATGTTCGCCGCGGCCGGCTTCGGCTCCGGATAGTACCAGACGGCGTTCTCGTTGCTCCGGCCATCGACCGTGAGCGTGTAGTAGTGCGCCGTGCCCTTCCACGGGCAGACGCTGGTGTGGCTGCTCGGCCGGACCAGCGCCCGGTCCAGCGCGGCGGCGGGGAAATAGGCGTTTCCCTCCACCGTCACGATGTCGTCGCTCTGCGCAATGGTGGTGCCGTTCCAGATCGCCTTCATGCTCACCTCCCGCTTCGGAAGGCCTTCATATGGGGGCGCGGGTCACATCAGGAACTGCCAGAACCGCGCATAGAACTCATCCAGCCGTTCGCTGATGGCGCGGTGCCGCCATTCCTGCAACGTGATCTCATGCGAGCGGCTGGTGTCGTGGTCGAACAGCGCGCGGGCGGCGGCGGCGGTCTCCCGCCCGAAGATCACGGCGTCCACCTCGTTGTTGAACACCACGCTGCGGCGGTCGAGGTTGGACGAGCCGACGGTGGTCCACACCCCGTCGATGGTCGCGAATTTGGAGTGCAGCACGACGTTCTGGATTTCCCAGATGTGAACCCCGGCCTCCAGCAGGTCGCCATAGGCGGCGCGGCCGGCGGCGAGCGCCTCCGGCACGCTGCTGACCGACGGCAGCACCAACCGCACCTGCACGCCGCGCCGGGCGGCGCGGGCCAGTTCCTCGCGCTGCTGGTGGGTCGGCACGAAGAAGCCGGTGCCGATGTCGATGCGGTGCTTCGCGGCGTGCACCGCGGTCAGCAGGGTCATGTAGTAAAGCGGCCGGTCCTGATGCGGCGCACTGCCGATGATGCGCACCCGTTCGTCGCCGCTGTCCGCCAGCGGCGGGAAGTAGTTGCGCTGTTCCATCGCCGGGCCGCCCTGGCGGGTCCAGTTGTCCATGAACAGGTGTTGCAGGTCGGCGACCGCCGGCCCCTCGATGCGGGCGTCGGTGTCGCTCCAGAACGCGTGACGCGCATCGCCCTTTGCGGCGGCGGCGGGGTCGGCATGATTCTCGTACACCCGGTCGAGATTGATGCCGCCGACGAACGCCACCTTGCCGTCCACGATCATGATCTTGCGGTGGTCGCGGTCGTTCGGGTTCTCGAGGTGCAGCATCGCCTCCGCGCTCAGCGGGTGATAGACCAGGATGCGGGCGCCGGCCTGTTTCAACCGGGCGATGAAGTCCGGGCTGGTGTTGCGCGAGCCATAGCCGTCCATGCTGATGTTGACGGCAACCCCTTCGTGCAGCTTGCGCTCCAGCAGGTCGCCCAGGCTCTCACCGGGGATGTGGATGTCCTGGAAGATGTAGTATTCCAGGTTGATATGGTCGTGCGCCCCGTGCATCGCCGCGAACATGGCCGGGAAGGTCTGCACCCCGTCGCGCAGGATCTTGACCTGGTTGCCACCGCGCGCCGGTTCCTTGTTCAGGGCGGTATCGAGCGCAATCTGCTGCTGCAACTCGTCGGTCGGTGCGTTCGGGCCGAGCACGACCAGCGGCGTGGTGGCACAGCCGGCCAGCAGCAGGGCGAGCAGGCAGAAGCGGATCCGACTCATGGCGATCTCCGGATGGGCGCGGCGCCAACGCCGATGGAACGGGTTCGGTTGCGCGACGGAACCGCGGGCCTACGGGGTGCGGGACGCCGGCTCCATGCCGCTTGCCACGATCGCCGTCGCTGCGTCGGGGGAGGCAAGGAAGCGGATCAGGGCGCGGGCCGCCGCCGGCTGCCGGGCCGCGGCGGGCACGCCGGCGGCGAACAGAGTGTATTTCTGCACCTCCGCCGGCAGCGGGCCGAGCAGGTCGATGCCGGCGATCGGCCGCAGCTCGCTGAGCTGCTGGAAGCCAAGCTCCGCCTCGCCGCGGGCCACCACGGCGCCGACCGGCTCGGCGGGGATCATGCGGGCGGTGCGCGCCATCTCGGCGGCGATGCCGAGGCGCGGGAACAGCGTGTCACGCAGATAGACGCCGCTCGCGCTGTCGGAATAGGCGACGGAGCGGGCGGCCAGCAGGGTGCTGCGCAGCGCCGCGACGGTGCCGATATCGGGCTTCGGCGCCCCCTGCCGCACCGCCGCACCGATGCCGGAGCGGGCGAGGTCGGTGCGGCTGTCCGCCATGACCGTCCCGGCCGCGACCAGCCGGTCGAGCGCCGCCGCGACCATGACGACGGCGTCGATCGGCTCCCCGCGGGCCAGGCGCGCCGGGATCGCCCCCGGGGTCGCGCCCATGCTCGGTCCCCATTCCGTGACCAGTCGGTCGCCGCTCATCTGCTCGAACTGGGGGGCCAGCGCGCGGTAGGCGGCCGCGAAGCCGCCGGAGCTGACCACGCGAACCTCCGTCCCCGCGGCGGCGGCGGTGCGGGCGAAGGCGGCGGCCCCGAGCAGGCCGGCGGCCAGCCGGCGGCGCGTGATCGTTTTGGATTCGGTGCGCATCGTTCCCTCTCCCCGGCAGTCTGCCAGCACGGCGGCGCGGTTGTCACTGCCCGCGCCTGCTGACAGCACGCCCGGTCCGGCCTATCTCCCCTCCAGCCGCGAGAGAGGAGGACTGCCATGCTGAACCAAGCCGCCCCGCTGCCGCTGCATGACGCGAGCCTGTTCCGACAGGCCAACTGCATCGGCGGCAAGTGGGTCGAAGCCGACAGCGGCAGGACCCTGACCGTCACCAACCCGGCGACCGGGGAGGTGCTGGGCACCGTGCCGGCGATGTCCGCGGCGGAGACCCGCCGCGCGATCGAGGCGGCTGACAAAGCCCTGCCGGAATGGCGCGCCCGCACCGCGAAGGAGCGCGCGACCGTGCTGCGCAAGCTGTACGACCTGATGCTGGCGAACCAGGAGGACCTGGCGGTCATCATGACCGCCGAGCAGGGCAAGCCGCTGACCGAAAGCCGCGGCGAGATCGTCTATGCCGCCAGCTTCATCGAGTGGTTCGCCGAGGAAGGCAAGCGCGTCTATGGCGACGTGATCCCGCAGAACGCGCGCGGCCGGCGCATCATCGTGCAGAAGCAGCCGATCGGCGTGTTCGCCGCGATCACGCCGTGGAAC
>JAKAZX010000312.1 GCA_021826485.1 Pseudomonadota bacterium
GGCCTATCTGCAGGGACGCCTCACCAGGTCGCTGCGACACGGCGTCGCGGCCCTTGAGTGATCCTTTGAAGCTGCCCCGATTTCGTGGAGTGGTGATGGACTTGGTTATTCCGGTTCTGCGGTGACATCCTCCATTGCTGCTTCGCAGGCCATGGGCGACCTGTAGCCGAGGGCGGAATGCAGCCGTACCGGGTTGTACCGGCCTTCGATAAGGCTGAAGCAAGCCATGCGTGGCTCGGCCTGGGATGCAAACCGGCGCCTGTCGAGCAGTTCGCATTCGAGCATGGCGAAGAAGCTCTCGCACATGGCGTTGTCGTAGGCATCGCCGACCGATCCCATGGACGGCCGCACGCCGGCCTCCTGGCAGCGCTTGCCGAAGGCCAGAGACGTATATTGGCTGCCCTGCTCACTGTGATGGATGACGCCGCCCGGTTGGCGCTGGCCAATCGCCATCTCCAATGCATCAATCGCCAACTCGGCTCCAGGCATCCAGCACGACAGCGAGCATAGAGGCAGCCGCTTGCCGTCGGCACGAAGGTGATGTCGGCGACCCAGAGCTGGTTCGGTTGCGACGCCACGAAGTTGCGGTCCACCAGATCAGGTGCCGGCCGTGCGTCCTTGTCGCGCCACCAGCGCTTGATGACGGCGCGGGATTCGGCCAGAGTGGCGAAGACCTCTTCGTTCAGGCATTCGTCGCGCAAGCGCCCGCTGAAACTCTCGACGGAGCCGTTCTGCTGCGACTTGGCAGGCGCGATGTAATGCCAGTCGATGCCGGTGCGGTTTGTCCATTCCAGGATGGCGCGGCTGGCCATCTCGGTCCCGTTGTCGCTGGCGATCGTCGCCGGCTGGCTGCGCCGGGCGATCAGGTCGTCCAGCTCGCGCGCAAGCCGCCGCCCGCCGATCGAGGTGTCCACCACCAAGGCCAGGGCTTCGCGGGCGAAGTCGTCGACGATGCACAGGATCCGGAAGCGGCGGCCCCACGACAGGGTGTCGACCAGCCCGCAGGCCCGCCTCTGGGAGAAGCCGCGCTGGGCCATCAGGCGGAGCACGGCCTCCCGGCGCGCCGCGGGCCCGGTCAGTCTTTCCCAGAAGGTCTTTCAGGGCAGCGACGTCCAGCATCGACTCCGCCAGCAGCTTCTTCAGCCGCCGGTTCTCGTCCTCAAGCGTCTTCAGCCTCGTCGCCTCGGACACCTGCGTCCCGCCATACTTGGCCTTCCACTGGTAGAAGGTCTATTCGCTGATCCCATGTCGCCGGCAGACCTCCGCCGTCGTGCTCGCGCAGAACCGCGATGACCTGCGCCTCGGTCAACCTGCTCTTCTTCAAGTCCGTCTCCTTGGGGACGGACTCTCACTCAAACTGAGGGATCAGGAAGGGGGCAGGTCAGCGGGGCCGCTTCCCGTACTCGCCCGTTATCGCCGTCACCGGACCGAGCAGACGCCCAAACCGGTCGCGAGTACCCTTCATTCCATATGTGCCGGGGTAAGACATTGCTACAGTTGATGTTTTCGGCATCCAAGCGGCCCGGACTCCATTCACCCCGGCTCCTGCTCCATATCGCCGAAGTGGAGGCAGGCACGCGAGACGCCAGGGGCGTACGGCCCGGCGGGCTGGCGACCCTGACCACGCGGTTCTATATCCGCACGATGCAGCCCTCGCTCACCTCTGTCACCGGCCGGGCCGGATACCCGGCTCTGTCCGCAACCAGCCCGGCCAACCTCCCGCCACCGTGAGTCCTGGCGTTCCCCCTCTCGCGCCCTGCCCATCCCAGCCGAGGAGAACGCCCCGTGGACATCGTTGTTGCCGACAGCACCTTTGTCACCACCGCGCAGGCTGAAGCCGCGCGCCGACGCACCTTCGCCATCATCGCCCACCCGGACGCCGGGAAGACCACGCTGACCGAAAAACTACTGCTCAAGGGCGACGCCATCCAGCTCGCCGGCCAGGTCCGCGCCAAGGGCAATAGCCGCCGCACCCGCTCCGACTGGATGAAGATCGAGCAGGATCGCGGCATCTCGGTGGCCACCTCGGTGATGACCTTCGAGCGCGGCGGGCTGGTGTTCAACCTGCTCGACACGCCCGGGCACGAAGACTTTTCCGAGGATACCTACCGCACGCTGACGGCGGTGGATGCCGCGGTCATGGTGCTGGATGCCGCCAAGGGCATCGAGAGCCAGACACGCAAGCTGTTCGAGGTCTGCCGCCTGCGCGACATCCCCATCGTCACCTTCATCAACAAGATGGACCGCGACGGGCGCGACCCGCTCGAACTCATCGACGAGATCGAGAAGACGCTGGCGCTGGACGCGGTTCCGGCCGCCTGGCCGATCGGCCAGGGACGCGATCTGCGGGGCGTCTATGACATGCTTGACCCGGCCCTGCGCCTGCTGAGCGAGGACGGGGATGCCGACCTGCGCATCGGCGGCCTCGACGATGCCGCCATCGACCGGCTGCTGCCGCCGGACGCCGCCGCCGCCCTGCGCGAGCAGGCCGGGCTTGCCATCATGGCCTGTCCCGCCTTCGACCACGGCCGCTTTCTGCAGGGCACGCTGACGCCGGTGTTCTTCGGCAGCGCGCTGCGCGATTTCGGCGTCAGCCACCTGCTGGACGGTCTGGCACGCTTCGCGCCGCCGCCGCGCCCACGCCAGGCGGACGCGCGCACCGTGGAACCGGGCGAGATGCCGCTGACCGGCTTCGTGTTCAAGATCCAGGCGAACATGGATCCGAACCACCGCGACCGCGTCGCCTTCCTGCGCATCTGCTCCGGCCGGCTGGAGAAGGGCATGCGCCTCGCCCAGGTGCGGACCGGCAAGCAGGTGCCGGTGAACGCCCCGCTGTTCTTCTTTGCCAAGGACCGGCAGGTGGCCGAGGAAGCCTGGCCGGGCGACGTGGTGGGTATCGCCAACCACGGCACGCTGCGCATCGGCGACACGCTGACCGAGGGCGAGGCCCTGAACTTCCGCGGCGTCCCGTCCTTCGCGCCGGAGCATCTGCGCCGCGTGCGGCTGGAGGATCCGATGCTGGCGAAGAAGCTGAAGCGTGCCCTGGAACAACTCGCCGACGAGGGCGTCGTGCAATTGTTCCGCCCCCTGGACGGCTCTGGCCCGGTCGTGGGCGTCGTCGGCCTGTTGCAGCTTGACGTATTGGCGAGCCGGTTGCGGGTGGAGTACGGGGTGCCAGCGGGTTTCGAGGCCGCGCCCTGGACCCAGCTTCGCTGGATCGCCTCCGCCGATCGCGAGGCCATGACTCGGTTCACCGGGACGAACATCAACGATCTCGCCGAGGACCACGACGGCGAGATCGTCGCATTCTTTGCCTCCGACTGGCGCCGCCGCCGCACCGAGGAGGAATGGCCCGCCATCCGTTTTCATGCGATCCGCGAGCAGCACGGGCTGGAGGGCGTCGCGCCATGATCGGATCACAGTCCGCAGGGCCGCCCGGCCTCGATATCGCCGGGATGCGCCGCCGGCTGCTCGACGCGCGCGCGGCGCTCCAGGCCGCCAGCACCGGTTCGGCGGACAGCCGCGATCCGGTGACGCTCGACCAGACCAGCGTCGGCTGCCTGTCGCGCATGGATGCGATGCAGCAGCAGGCGATGGCGCTCGCGACCGGGCGGTGGCGCTGACGCGCATCGAGGCCGGCGACTACGGCTGGTGCGTCCGGTGCGGCGAGGCGATCGCGCCGAAGCGGGTCGGCCGCTGGATCGACCGCACCACCGTCGCCCGCTACACGATCGGCGTCGCCGCCCTGCTGGCCGGCGCCTGCGCGCTGATGGCGGTCGGCCGCAGCCTGCCGCTGCTGGTCGGCACGCTCTATCTGCCCCGGCTCGGCGGGCCGGGGCTGATGGTGCACACCTCGCTCACCGCCATCGCGCGCGCCTTTCCCGGCCAGCGCGGCAAGGCGCTGGGCATTCCCAACCTCGGCATGCCGGTGGCCGAGGCGGTGCTGCCGCTCAGCGTGGCGCTCGGCATGGCCGCGATCGGCTGGCGTGCCGTCTGGGCGGGCGGCGTCGCCGTGATCCTGGTCTGGGCACCCTGCTCGCGCTCGCCTGCCTGCCGCGCCAAGCCGGCGTCGTGTCGGTGGCACAGAAGCCGCCGGGCGGCCATCCGGAGCGGCCGCGCGGACGGCATCTGTGGCGCGACCCGCGCGTGCTGTTCACGCTGCCCGCGATCCTGGCGGCCCCCTTCATCTCGACGGGGTTCTTCTTCCATCAGGCGCGGCTGCTGCAGGAAAAGGGCTGGGCGTTCGACTGGTGGGCAAGCTGCTTCGTCGGTGACGCCGTCGTGCGCGCTGTGTCGATGGTCGCGGTCGGGCCGTTGATCGACCGGCTTGGCGCCGTGCGCGTGCTGCCGTTCTTTCTAGCCCCGCTGGCGCTGTCGATGGCGGCGCTGGCCTTTGTCCGGCAGTCCTGGGGAGTGCCGCTCTACCTCGTGCCCACCGGTATCTCGGGCGGCATCAGCGCCACGCTGCTGACCGCGCTCTGGGTCGAGCAGTACGGCCCCGAGCGCTTGGCCGAGGTCCGCTCCGGCGTCGAGGCGGCGAATGTCAATCGCGAGCGGCACGTCACCGATCATCATGGGCTATCTGATCGATGCCGGCGTGCCGCTGTCGGTGCAGGCGGCCTGCTGCCTCGGGTATATCATGGCGGCGAGCTGGATCGCCCGGCGCGTGGAAGGTCACGCCATCATGGCACACGCGCGGCTCTGACCGGCCCAGGCATCATGCGGGCGGCTCGGCTTCGGCGGCAGCCAGCATCGCCTCCCAGACCTCCCGCGCTCTCCGTTCCATAGCCGCATCCGATCCATCGTCGGCCCCGAGACCCGCGGCCCCGGCCCGCAGCGCCGCCTGGAGGGCTGCAAGCGGATCGACGATGCCCGCCGCCAGCATGTCCACCACTTCGCCGGACGGCAGGCTCACCCCCGCTTGGTCCGGATCGTCGTGGTCGAGCAGACGGGGCATCACCCGGACCGGCGCGATGCCGGCGTTCTGCAGCGCGTGCCGAACGGCT
>JAKAZX010000313.1 GCA_021826485.1 Pseudomonadota bacterium
TGCGCTCGCAATGACGGGTGGGGGTGAGGTGTATTGGCGTGCGATCGTTCTTCGTCATTACGAGGAGCGGAGCGACGAAGCAATCCAGGAAGCTGAGTGTTTCGCACAAGCGTTGACGTGCGACGGCGCGGGCGCCTGCCCGGATTGCTTCGCTGCGCTCGCAATGACGGGGGGGGGCGCGCCGTCATGACCACCCGTCCCGCGTCAGCCGCGCTGGTCCCAGCGCGGCATCGGATAGATCACGTCGGCGGTCTTGCCGTTCAGGGGATAGACGAATTCCATGTCGCCCTTCTGCACCTGGCCGACGCCGGGGCCCATCACCACCGGGTCGCCGTCGCCGTCCGGGGTGAACTTGATGCGATGGTACAGCGTCTCGATGTCGATGGCGGACAGCGCATCGCGCACCGCCTTCGGGTCGATGCTTTTCGCTGCCTGCATGGCGGAGACGAAAGTGGTGATGCAGGCGGCGCCGGCGGCGCAGTGATAGGCGATCGGCCGCGTCACGTTCTTCGCGTAGTAGGCGGCGAAGGCAGCGGCGCTGCCGAAGAACTGGTCCTTGAAGGTGACGCGCGGGTCCCAGTACTGCTGGAAGGCGATGCCGTCGGCGTATTTGCCGAGCGCGCTGCGGTAGCTGGCGAGCTGCGGGCCGAGGTCCTGATAGACCATCTTCACGTTGGTCCCGGTCGCCACCATCTGGCGCGTCAGCAGCAGCGAATCCTGGTCGTGCGTGGTGCAGGCGACCACGTCGGGCGTGCGCGCGCGCAGCGATGCCATCACGCCGGACACGTCCGTCACCTGCGCCGGCAGCTCGAAATGGTCGAGCACCTCGATGCCTTCCGACTTGCAGTTGGCGATCGCGCCGGTCGCCAGCGGCTTGGAGAAGGCGTCGTTGGTCGAGATGATCGAGATGGATTTCACCGCCGGCTGCAATGTCTTGAGCCACGCGGCGGTGGAGACGAACTGCCGCGAGGCGCGCGGGTAGAAGCCGAACACGTAGCGGTAGCCCTGGTTGAAGATCTGATCGGACCCGCCGCCCGCCTGCACCATCGGCCGCTCCGCCCCCTCGGTGATGGCGACCGTGGGCAGCACGATGTTGCTGCCGAAGGAGCCGAGGAAGAAGTTCACGCCGTCGTCGATCTGCCGCTGGATCAGCGTGACCGCGCGTGACGGGTCGCTGGCATCGTCGAACATGTTGAGTGCGAGCTGATAGCGCCGGCCCGCGATCTCCACCCCGCCGAGCACCTCATTGAGGTATTTCACCGCGACCAGATAGCCGTTGTGGACATTGAGGCCGGTTTCCGCCGCCACCCCGCTCAGCGGCACCGAGCCGCCGAACACCAGCTTCGCCGCATCGGCGGCCTGCGCCCGGCGGATGAACGGCGCGGCCAGCGCCGTTGCCGCCAGCAGACCACGTCGCCCGATCGCTTCCATGCGCCGTCCCCCTTCATTGTCCCGTTCCCGCCGCTACTCTATGGCCGCGAGGCGCACGCTGGCAACGCGAAGCGGATGCGGTAGGATCGCGCATCCAGCCACGGAGGCCGCCTGCATGGACCTGATCCTTCGCCGCGCCCGGCTGCCCGGGATGGACGCCGCCGCCCCGCCGCTCGATATCGGCGTGGCGGACGGGCGCATCGCGGCGATCGCGCCGGCGCTGGCCGCCGAAGCGCCGGAATACGACGCGGCCGGCCGGCTGGTCTGCGCCGGTTTCATCGAGACGCATATCCATCTCGACAAATCCTGCATCATCGACCGCTGCGCGCCCGAGCAGGGGCGGGAGGCGCTGGCGGTGCGCCGTGTCGCCGCGGTGAAGCCCGGCTTCACGATGGAGGACGTGGCGGCGCGCGCATCCCGCACGCTCGCCAAATGCGTCGGCCACGGCACCACGCGGATGCGCACGCATGTCGAGGTCGATCCCGGCGTCGGCCTGCGCGGCTTCGACGGCGTGCTGGCCGCGATCGAGGATTGGCGCTGGGCGATCGACGTGGAGGTGTGCGTCTTCCCGCAGGAGGGGCTGACCAACAATCCCGGCACCGAGGAGCTGATGGTCGCGGCCCTGCGCCGCGGCGCGCGGGTGGTGGGCGCGGCCCCCGGCTACGACACCGACCACGCCGGCCAGATCCGCCGGGTGTTCGCGCTGGCGCGCGAATACGACGTGGACATCGACATGCATCTCGATTTCGGCAACACGCCGGACGACATGGACATCGACCTCGTCTGCGAACTCACCGAACAGTTCCGCCTTGGCGGGCGCGTCGCGGTCGGCCATGTCACCAAGCTGTCCACCCTGCCGCCGGCGCGGCTGGCGGCGATGGGGCGGCGGCTGGCGGATGCGGGGGTCGCCGTCACGGTGCTGCCGGCGACCGACCTGTTCCTGATGGGCCGCGACCAGGACCACAACGTCCGCCGCGGCGTGGTGGACGCCAACCTGCTCGACGAGCTGGGCGTGACGTGCTCGATCTCCACCAACAACGTGCTCAATCCGTTCACGCCGTTCGGCGACTGTTCGCTGCTGCGCATGGCCAATCTGCACGCCAACATCCTGCAGGTCAGCAGCCCGGCGCGGCTGGATGCGTGTTTCGGCATGCTCACCGGCCGCTCCGCCCGGCTGCTGAACCTCGCGGATTACGGCGTCGCGGTCGGCAACCCGGCCGATCTGGTGGTGCTGGACGCGACCGACGCGCGCCAGGCGGTGGCGGAGATCACGCCGCCGCTGGCGGTGTTCAAGCGCGGGCGCCGCAGCGTCACGCGCGCGCCGGTGCAGTTGCACCGGCCGCACTGACGCTCAGCCCTGCTTGCGATAGGCGTAGTTGCGGTCCAGCCGTTCCAGCAGATAGTCGCCGTAGCGCACCGGCGGGAAGCGTGGCGGGTTGGCGGCATCGGTGCAGGTGGGCACGCATGCGACCGCCGCATCCATGCTCATGTCGAAGAAATACGGGCAGGAATAGCGGTCGCCGCCCGACAGGTTCTTGACCCGGTGCGGCGTCGATTGCCAGCGCCCGTTGGTCCAGCGCGACAGCATGTCGGCGACATTGACCACCCAGGTCCCCGGGATCGGCCGCGCCTTCAGCCAGGTGCCGTCGCGCCGCCGCACTTCCAGCCCGCCGGCCATGTCCTGCGCCAGGATGGTGATGCAGCCGTAATCGGTGTGCGGGGCGGAGCCGAAGGCGTCGTCCGGCGAGTCCGGGGCCTGCGGCGGATAGTGCAGCAGGCGCAGGAACTCCGTCGGTTGGCGGAAATACGGCGCGAACCAGTCCGGCGGCAGGCCGAGCGCCATCGCCATCGGCCGCAGCAGCCGCTGGCAGAACGCCCGCATCGCGTCCATGTAGCCGCCGACCGCGGCGCGGAAACCGGGCAGGTCCGGCCACTGGTTCGGCCCGTGCAGCGGCTGGCCGAAGCGCGGATCGTCGGGCGGCACTTCGTGCATCAGCATCAGCGATTCGCTGAAATTCGGCTTGGTCACCTGCGCGACGGAGGAGGTGACGATCAGCGAGGTGTTGGGCGCCATGTAGCCGCGATGGAAGCGGTTCATGGCATAGACCTGCTTGGCTGCCTCGGGCAGCGCGTGGAACCGGCGGGAGGCGGCGAACACGCCGTCCCGCAGCGCGTCGCTGACGCCGATGCCACGGAAATAGCAGAAGCCGACATCGCGGAACGCCGCGTCCAGCGCCGCGGCGGCGGCGCGGTCGTCGAGCTCGGTGAAGTCCAGCACCGGCAGTTCGCTGTCCCGCACGCGCGTTGCCACCTGGTCCGCCATGCCGCCCCTCCGCCGCTCTGCGGCACAGTCTGGGCGCGACGGCGGGGCGGTGTCCAGGGGCGGGCGCTTCAGGGCGCGCCGGGGCGGGCCAGCAGCGCCTTGGCCAGCAGGCAGTGGACGCCCTTGTGCTGGTTCACCACCTGGGTCACGTGCAGGTCCCCGGCGATGCTGAGCAGGGCATAGGCCTGATCGCGGGTGATGCCGGTGCGGGCGACGATCTGCACGATCATGCGGCGCAGCGCCTGCTCGGCGCAGCGGTCCAGATCGGGGTCGAACCCGTGCGTGATCAGATGCGTCGGCGTCTCGGCGAACGGCGCGTCCAGCGTCATGTCCCGGCGCACGAAGAAGCGGAACGTGCCGGTGAGCGCGGTTTCGATCGCCGTCAGGTTGACCTCCCCGTCGCCCTGGGCGCCGTGCCCGTCGCCGCAGGAGAAGCGGGCGCCGTTGACGAACACCGGCAGGAACAGCGTGGTGCCGGCGACCAGCTCGCGGTTGTCGATGTTGCCGCCGAAGGCGCGCGGCACGACGGAGGACAGGCGCCGCCAGTCCGGTGGCGGCGCCACCCCCATGACGCCGAAGAACGGCGCCAGCGGGATCGCCATGCCCCACGGCATGCGGGCGATGCCGCGCGCGGGGTCGAGCGCGATGTTCATGGCGTGGGCGGCGGGAAAATCCTCCGCCAGCGCGCCGTGCAGCGGCAGGTGCTTGTTGAAGCCCCAGTCCTGGCGCAGGCCGATCTGCTCGATCCGCACCTCCAGCACGTCGCCGGGGACGGCGCTGGCGACGGCGATCGGGCCGGTGAGGATATGCGGGCCGAAGGTGTTGGGACCGAGCCGGGCATGGATCGCCGGCAGTTCCGGCGGCACGTGAAACCCGGGCGGCGGCAGGTCCTCCGCCGCGCCGGACACGGTTTCAACCGTCACCCGGTCGCCGTCGGCGATGGTCAGCACCGGCGGCAGCGTACCGTCGAAATAGCCCCAGTGGCAGGTTTCCGGGCTGGCATGCAGGTGGTGGTGCGCGGCCATGGCGGCCCTTCATGCTGCGATGCGGAAGGCTAGACGGCCGCGCCCGCATCGGCAAATCCGGCGCCGCCCGCACGGATCGCGGACGGCGCCGGGCAGGCTTCAGCCGAGCTTGCCTTCCACGCCCTCGGCCAGCCAGTTCATGCCGAGGATTTCCGGGTCGGACAGGCGCGCGCCGGCGGCA
>JAKAZX010000314.1 GCA_021826485.1 Pseudomonadota bacterium
TGCAGCCATGTGCGACAGCAGCGCCGCCGAGCCGGCGTCGCGCGCGGCATCGGGGGCGGCCTCATCCACCACCAGCGCGAGCGGCGCGCCCCGGTTCGGGCGCCACGCGGCCGGGCCGACGGGCGGCGGCAGCCTGGCCGGGCTGCCGGGGAGGGGGGTGCCATCCGGCCCGGTCACGCAGAGCCGCGCGGCCGTCAGCGGGGCGGCGAACCAGACGGCGAAGGCGCAATCCCCGTCGCCCAGCCCGGCGGCCGCGAGGTCGGGCCGGTAGCCGTCCGCGGTCACCCGGCCGAGATGCGTGCCGTCCGCCCACAGGTCCAGCATCGCCGGGCTGGCGCCGCAGCGCGCCCAGCCGGCGGCGCCGTGCCGCCCGACCCATTCCAGCCGACCGCCGAGTGCCTGCCGCATCCGCCGACTCGCTGGTTTGTGAGTGCGAAGAACGGGCAGATATGTTAACAGGGAATTTATAGAGGGGTAACGGATGGCGCCAGATTGGGTGCGCGGGTCGCGCGCCGTCGTGGGGGCGCTGCGTCTTGACCCATGGCGGGGCAGCCATCACGCTCCCGCTGTGGATGAACAGGCGGCAGCGGCTGGGGGGACGGCGGCGCGGGCCCGCGCACTCACTCTGCGGGGGCGGCTCAACCTGTTGGTGGCGCTGTGCGTGGTCCCGCTGCTGGCGCTGACGGTGGCGGGCAACTACGTCGAATACCGCACCGCCCGCCGCGCCGCCCAGAACCAGGCGCAGGCCGAGGCGCGAAGCTTCGCCGACGATGTCGCCCGCATGCTGCAATCCGAAGTGGCGGCCTTGCAGACGCTGGCACTGTCGGCCGGGTTGCATGAGCCGAACCTGAGCGGGTTCGACGCCAAGGCGGAAGCCTTCCTGGCGCTGCGCGGCAGCCCGGCGGAACTGCGTGTCATCGATGGCGACGGTGCGCTGCTGTTCTCCACCAGCGATTCCGCACTGCCGCCGGAGCGGGAGGTGGTCCGCCGCGTGTTCGAAAGCGGCCGCGCGACCATCTCGGACTTGCATGCCGGCGCGACGCCCGGCCGCTGGACGGTGGCGCTGGAGGTGCCGGTGATGCGCGAGGGGCGGATGTACCGCGACCTCGAATTGCTGCTGGAAATCGCGGCCTTCGGCCCGGTGGTCGGGGCGCAGGTGCCGCCGCCCGACTGGGGGCTGGTGATCGCCGACGGCAGCGGGCGGGTGATGGCGCACCGCCCGCCCGGCCGGCCGGGGATCGGCGAGCTGCTGACGCCCGAGGCGCTGGCCGCGATGGCGACGGAGGCGGAGGGCAGCGTGCCCGGCCAGCGGACCGACGGCACGCGCCTGCAACTGGTGTTCGCCGTGATTCCCGGCAGCAACTGGATCGCCGGCCCGTGGCACGTGATGCTGGGCATCCCGGAGTCTCTGCTGCTGGCACCGCTGCTGCGGTCGGCGGCGGGCGCGCTGCTCGGCGGCACATTGCTGCTGCTGGCGGGGCTGAGCCTGGCCGGCGTGGTGGCGCGCGGCATCGTGCGCCCGATCGCGCGGCTGCAACGCCTGGCGGCCGAACCCGTCACCGCCGCGCCGCTGCCGACCGGACTGCCGGAGACGGACGTGGTTGCGGTGGCACTGCATGATGCCGCCGTCGCGCAGCAGGATGCGCTGCGCCGGCTGCGCACGCTGGCCGATACACTGGAAAGCCGGGTGGTCGAGGAAGTGGCGGCGCGGCAGGCGGCGCAGGCGCAGGCGGCGCATGGGGAGCGGCTGCAGGCGCTCGGCCGGCTGGCCAGCGGGATTGCACATGACTTTAACAATGTTCTGCAAACTGTTGGCGTTGCAGCCACACTGCTGGAAATGCGCGGCGGCGACGCGGCGACGATCGAGCGGGTGACGCGGCTGCTGACGCGCGCCGGGCGGCAGGGCGGTGCGATCACCGGCCGCCTGCTCGGCGTCGCCCGGCAGCGCCCGGCGGCGTCGGCTGTCCCGCCGATCCTGCTCGGGCCGGTGCTGGCCGAGATCGCCGAACTGCTGCCCGCGACGCTGGAGGGGGACGTGACGGTGGCGCTGGAGGTGGCACCGAGCCTGCCGTCCGTCGCGGTCGATCGCAGCGAGTTGGAGACGGTGCTGATGAATCTCGCCGCCAATGCCCGCGACGCGATGGCGCGGGGCGGGCGCGTGGTGCTGCGCGCGCAACCGGCCGACGGTGCGGCGCCGGCCGGGCTGCCGGCCGGGCGCTACGTGGCGCTGAGCGTGGCCGATGCGGGCGTCGGCATGACGGCCGAGGTGCTGGCGCGGGTGAGCGAACCATTCTTCACCACCAAGCCGGCCGGGCGCGGCACCGGCCTCGGCCTTGCGCTCGCCCGCGGCTTCGCCGAACGGGTCGGCGGGTCGTTGCAGATCGAGAGCGAGCCGGGGCAGGGCACCACCGTCACGCTCTGGCTGCCGGCTAGAGAAACGTGATCTTCGCCCCGATCAGCCGCAGCGCCAGCACCGTCACCAGCACCACCAGGACCACCACCGACAGGCCCCAGCGCAGCGCCATGTAGCCGGAGGGCAGCAGGGCGCCGCGGCGGCGCAACTGGTGCTCCCCCAGCACGGTCGCCAGATAGCCGGCGATCAGCACGGCCAGCCCCACTTCCGGCACCGCGAAGGCCGCCGGCACCACCGCCGCCCAGCCGATCAGCGAGGGCAGCACCCCCAGGCCGAGCCGGGTCGCATCCCGCCGCGAGTCCGGCCCCATGCCCTCCGGCAGCGCCGGGTGGAGCACGAAGCCCCAGTGGATGCCGCCCAGGAAGGCCAGCACCACCGCGCCATAGGCGACCAGTGCCAGCAGGTAGCGCTGTGCCTGCGGCTCGTTCGGCACCGACAGGGCAGCGATGCCCAGGCCGATGAACGGGATCAGCCCGAGCAGGCCGAGGATGACGGCGGCGGGGGGCAGGCGAGGGGACATGGCGCGCTCCGGTCGGTGCTGCAGCGTCCCTTACCGCAAAGCGGGACGCGGCGCAGGCACGTCCCCGCTATGCTGCGCCGCATATCCGCCCGGACCCGGCCGCACGATGGACATCGCCACACAGATTCTCGTCATTCTCCTGCTGATCCTGGTGAACGGCGCGTTCGCGCTGAGCGAACTCGCGCTGGTCTCGGCCAACCGCGCCCGGCTGGCGGTGCTGGCCCGCAAGGGGGTGCCCGGCGCCGCGCGCGCCCGCGCGCTGGCGGAGGACCCGCAGCGGTTCCTGCCCGCGGTGCAGGTCGGCATCACCCTGGTCGGCATCCTGACCGGCGTGTTCGGCGGCGCCAGTGTGGCGACCCATCTGACGCCGCTGCTGGCGCGCCTGCCGCGGCTCGCGCCACTGGCCGGCAGCCTGGCGCTGGGGCTGGTGGTGGTCGCCATCACCTATCTGACGCTGGTGCTGGGCGAGCTGGTGCCCAAGCAGCTCGCGCTGCGCCAGCCGGAACGGGCGGCGGCGCTGGTCGCCGGGCCGCTGACCGTCGCCACCCGCGTGGTCGCGCCGTTCGTGTTCGTGCTCGGCCATTCCTCGGCGCTGGTGCTGCGGCTGCTGGGCGCGCACCGCCCGCTTCCCCAGACGGTGACGGAGGAGGAGCTGAAGGCGCTGCTGGCGGAGGGCGAACAGACCGGCGTGCTGGAAACCGAGGAGCGCGACATGATCGAGCGCGTGCTGCGGCTGGCCGACAAGCCGGTGCGCGCGATCATGACGCCGCGCACCGAGATCGTGTGGATCGACCGCACCGACCCGGCGCGTGAAATCGCCGCGGCGCTGAAAAGCGCGCCGCATTCCCGCTTCATCGTATGCGACGGCGCGGTGGACAACGTGGTCGGCGTGGTGCAGGCGAAGGACCTGCTGGACCGCGTGCTGGACGGCAAGGACCTGTCGATCCCCGCCGCGCTGCGCCAGCCGATCGTGATGCCCGACACGGTGACGGCGCTGGACGCGCTGGAGCGGCTGAAGGCCGACCCGATGGGGCTGGCGCTGGTGCTGGACGAGTACGGCAGCTTCGAGGGCGTGGTGACGGAGGCGGACGTGCTGGGCGCCATCGTTGGCGAGGCGGCCACGCCGCCGCCGGCGGGCGCCAAGGCGGAACCGGCGGGCGTGCTGCTGCTGGACGGCATGACGCCGATCGACGAGCTGAAGGACCGGCTGCAACTGCCGGACCTGCCCGCGGAAGGCAGCTATCACACGCTCGCCGGCCTGCTGCTGGCCCTGCTGCGGCGCGTGCCGCGGCATGGCGACCGCATCGTGTTCGCCGGCTGGCTGTTCGAGGTGACGGCGATGGACGGGCGCCGGGTGGAGCGGGTGCGCGCTAGCCGCGAGTCGCTGGCGGCCGGCTGATCCGGACATTGCCGGCATGTGCGCCGACATTGAAATGGTCGCCGCGACGACGTATCTCAGAGAGGCGAGGCCGCTTGCGCGACCCCGCCCCTCCGAGTGGGAAGCTACCGGCGGCTCAGTTGTAGGCTGAGCCGCCACTTCCCGACCCGGATTTTGATCCCAATGCGAAACCGCATTGTTCTCTCCTTCCGGTTCGCCGCGGCGGAGTGCCGCAGCGTGCCGAGAGTGGACCGTTCCGGGGTGCGAGTCACCCCAACCCGGACGCCGCTTCCCCCGCGTCGCCACGCCCGGTAGCCTGCCGGCATGAGCGAGACATTTGCCGCCGACGTGGCGATCATCGGCGCCGGCCCGGTCGGGCTGTTCGCCGTCTTCGAATGCGGGATGCTGCAACTCTCCTGCGTCGTGATCGACGCGCTGGGGGAGCCGGGCGGCCAATGCACCGCGCTCTATCCCGAGAAGCCGATCTACGACATCCCGGCGATCCCGGCGATCGAGGCGGGGGCGTTGATCGGGCAACTGGAGCGCCAGATCGCGCCGTTCCATCCGCGCCTGCTGCTCGGCCGGCGGGTCGAGACGCTTGCCGGTGGCACCGGGGATTTCACGCTGACGACGGATGCCGGCGACCGC
>JAKAZX010000315.1 GCA_021826485.1 Pseudomonadota bacterium
CGAGCGACTCCAGGGAGCCGGCGATCCAGCGCTTGCGGGCCGACCGCCCGTCCGGCGCCGGCAGGAACCAGGTGCAGCGCGCGCCCTGTTCCAGCGCCCGCAGCGGGTGCGGCGTATGGCCCAGCGCGATGGCCATGGCGCAGCCCGCGCCGGTGGCGATGCGGGCGGCGGCCAGCTTGGTCCGCATCCCGCCCGAGGAATATCCGGGCGGCGGCTCGCCGCCCATTGCCTCGACCTCCGGCGTCACGTCGGCGACCGTCGGGATATGGGCGGCATCGGGGTGCCGGCGGGGGTCGGCGGTGTACAGCCCGTCGATGTCGGACAGCAGCACCAGCGCGTCCGCCTCGCCCATCTCCGCCACGCGCGCCGCCAGCCGGTCGTTGTCGCCGTAGCGGATTTCCGCCGTGGCGACGCTGTCGTTCTCGTTGATCACCGGAACGCAGCCGAAGCCGAGCAGCGTGGCCAGCGTGGCACGCGCGTTCAGGTAGCGTCGCCGGTCCTCGGTATCGCCGAGGGTCAGCAGCAGTTGCGCCGCCGTCAGGCCATGCGCCGACAGCGCCTCCGCCCAGGCCTGCGCCAGCCGGATCTGCCCGACCGCAGCGGCGGCCTGCTTCTCCTCCAGCCGCAGCCGCGCCTGGGTCAGCCCGAGGCTGCGGCGCGCCAGGGCGATGGCGCCGGAGCTGACCACCAGCACCTCCGCCCCGCGCGACCGCAGGGCGGCGATGTCGGCGGCGACGCTGGCGAGCCAGGCCTGCCGTGGCGCGGCCTCCGCGGCATCGACGACCAGCGCGCTGCCGATCTTGACGACGATCCGCCGCGCCCGGGCAAGGCTGGGCAGCGTCATGCCGCGCCCCGCGCGCGGGTGATCTCGGACCACAGGGCCTGCATCACCGCGGGCACGCCCTGGCCGGTGGCGCCGGAAAGCAGCAGCACCGGCCGGCCGGTGGCGCGGGCGAGCGCGGCGCGCCGTGCCGCGGCCTCCCGCGGGGTCATCGCATCGGCCTTGTTCAGCGCCACGATCTCGGGCTTCTCCGCGAGGGCCGAATCATAGGCCGCAAGTTCCGCGCGGATGGTGCGCCAGGCCTGCACCACGTCGCCCGCCGACCCGTCGATCAGGTGCAGCAGCACCGCACAGCGCTCGACATGGCCGAGGAAGCGGTCGCCGAGGCCGGCGCCGGCATGCGCGCCCTCGATCAGCCCGGGAATGTCGGCCAGGACGAATTCCTGGGTCGCCGACAGGCGCACCACGCCCAGTTGCGGGGCAAGGGTGGTGAAAGGGTAGTCGGCGATCTTCGGCCGGGCGGCCGATGCCGCCGCCAGCAGGGTGGATTTGCCGGCATTCGGCAGGCCGACCAGCCCGGCATCGGCGATCAGCTTCAGCCGCAGCCAGACCCATCGCTCCTCGCCCGGCCAACCCTTGTCGGCGCGGCGCGGGGCGCGGTTGGTGGAGGTCTTGTAGTGCGAATTGCCGAACCCGCCGTCGCCGCCGCGCAGCAGCACGATGCGCTTGCCGGGGGCGTCCAGATCGGCCAGCAGCAGCGCCCGGTCGTCGTCGTAAATCTGCGTCCCGATCGGCACCTTGATGACGACCGGCGGGGCGTTGGCGCCGGTGCGGTCGCTGCCGGCGCCGTTGCCGCCCTTGGCGGCGCGGAAATGCTGCGTGTAGCGGAAATCGATCAGGGTGTTCAGGTTCGCCACCGCCTCGACCACCACGTCGCCGCCGCGGCCGCCGTTGCCGCCGTCCGGGCCGCCGAACTCGATGAACTTCTCCCGCCGGAAGGCCACGACGCCGTTCCCGCCATCGCCGGAGCGGCAGTAGATCTTCGCCTGATCGAGGAATTTCATGACACGGGCTGGAAGCAACGAAAACGGGGGCCGGCGCGGCCGGCCCCCGTCTGCATCGGCAAGGGTATGAGGGGGCCGGCTATTCGGCGGCTTGCGGCTGCTCGACCGAGACCTGCACGCGGCCTTCGCCGCGGCGCTCGAACTTCACGCGGCCGTCGACCAGGGCGAAGATCGTGTGGTCGCGCCCGAGGCCGACATTGCTGCCCGGTTTCACCTTCGTGCCGCGCTGGCGGATGATGATGTTGCCGGCACGCACCACCTCACCGCCGAACTTCTTTACGCCGAGGCGCCGGCCTTCGGTATCGCGCCCGTTGCGCGAGGAGCCGCCGGCTTTCTTGTGGGCCATTGCTGGATTCTCCTGTGGTCAGGCGGCGCGGATATCGGCCACGCGCAGCACGGTGACGTGCTGGCGGTGGCCGGCGCGGCGGCGGGAGTTCTGCCGGCGACGCTTCTTGAACACCACCACCTTGTCCAGCCGGTCCTGCGCGATCACGGTCGCGGTGACGGTGGCGCCGGCCACCACCGGGGCGCCGAGCGTGAGCCCGCCATCCCCGCCCACGGCGAGCACATCGGTGAAGGTGACGGTCGTGCCCGGCTCGGCCTCAAGCTTCTCGACCTTGAGGACGGCATTGGGCGTGACCCGGTACTGCTTTCCGCCGGTGCGGATGACTGCGAACATCGGTCTCGGTCCTGTCGGCCGCATGGCGGGCGGCTGCATGCGATCAAGGCGGCCAGGCAAGGCCCGGCCGCCGGGAAGCCGCGCTTATAGCGATGGCGGCCGGGGTGTCAACGGCGGGCGCCTGCCAGTTGAAGCGGCCGGCCGACCCGCCTATAAGCCCCCGCTTCCAGGAGAGGTGCCGGAGCGGTCGATCGGGACGGTCTCGAAAACCGTTGTACCTGTATGGGTACCGTGGGTTCGAATCCCACCCTCTCCGCCAGCGTATTAGGCATTCCGCGGCTTTCCGAACGGCATCCGTTCGCGTTCCCACATAACTCCCCACAACGAACGGCCGATAGATGGCGAACGGCGACGGACGGATGCGGTCATTCCCCGCTCGCCAGCGACGCGGCCGGAACCTATATTCATTGACTGCGCTGGGGACAGGCGATGCTCAAGGTCGAAGTCGAACGCGAGGATGACGGTCGCTGGATCGGCGAGGTTCCGGCGCTGCCCGGCGTGCTGGCCTATGGCACCACGGCAGCCGAGGCACGGGGCCATGTGACCGCCCTCGCGCTGCGGGTCGTGGCCGATCGTATCGAGCATGGCGAACCGGTGCCGGACGAGGCGCAGGGCTGGTTCGCTGCCGCGTGAGCGACTGGCCGGCGGCACGGGCGCCCGTCGGTCCTGCCTTGCCACCGCGGCTTCTGATCGGCCGCATAGTCCGCAGCGCACAACGTCGCAACATCCCCGGCCGGGCGTTTTGACAGCTCAGCGCCGCTGCTGGCAGCGGACGAACCGCCGCAGCCGGTCAGTGGCGTTGCTGCCCTCTCGCCCGCATCGCCTCAAGCGCCGCGGCGAGATCGGCCAGCCCCTCGGCCTCCACCGGCTGCCGGGGTTTGCCCCAGCCGCGATCGAGGATGACGACACATGCGGCGACGCGCGCCGCCGCCGGCAGCCGTGCATCGGCCATGATCGCGGCCAGCGTCGCGATGGCAGCGGCCGTATGCGCCTTGGCGGCTTCCATGACGGCTGCAAGCGCCTTCGGCCGCCCGCCGGGGTTGCCGGAGCGCCGGGGGCGAACGGCCGACCAGGGACGCCCCGCCGACGCTGCACGGTGCTGTTTTCTCAGCGGTCACGTCAGTTCACCGTGCCCGGCTTCGGCGGCGCCGGATGCGGCATGCCGGGCGGCGGGTGCAGCACCAGCACCGGCATCCGATCGCGGAACAGGGCCACCCACGCGGCGACATGCACACTGTCTGTCTCGATCATCACCAGCCGCCGATGTGCGAGCGCGCCATCCACTGCCGCCTGATAGTGCTCGGCCGCTCCGCCTGTGCCATGCACCAGGGCGGCGTTTACCCAGGCCGGCAGGCGGCGGGCGCAGCGCCAGCCCGCGGGTCCGACCGGGCGGGCGAAATTCGGATCATCCCCAATCAGCACCAGCGCCGGGCGGCGCGCCTGTCCGACCTGGCGCAGGAACCGCCAGCCGGTTTCGCGGGACGGGATCACCAACTCGATCACGCCCGCTCGCACCGCCCGAAACAGCGGCAGCACATGCGGCGCGTTGATCGCCGAGATCGACGCCATCTGATCCAGCGCCGCCGGTGTCGTGATCGGGAGCAGGTGGCTCATGTTCTTGCCTCCATCAGTCGCACGCCCTGCCCCGGCAGGGCCAGCGGCGGCGGGTTACAGGCGGCGCAGCACCAGCCGCGCCCGTCATCGCTCCACCAGCGTTGCCCACGGCACGCGCCGCACCACGCGCCAGCCGGCGGCGTGTGCGGCTCCGGGCGGCACCACGACGGCGGACGTTGCAGCGATGCCCGCAGCATTCCCGCCAGTTGTGCAGCGTGATGTTGGGCATCTGCGGGCTTGCGGTGCGCCGGGTCCGCAGCGCGATCGGCGGCTTCGGCGGCGGCTTGTTCGGGCGAGGCGGCCGGCTGTTCGTGCTCGTCGGCCACGACCAGCAGCGCCAGCACCTCGGGCTTATGGGCGCGCAACTCGGCGAGCAGGTCGGGTGCCGGCGGCGGCCCGCGCCAGCGCAGGCGGTTGCCATCGGCAATCAGTGTCAGCCCGGCCGCCTGGACGCGGGCCAGCACCGCGGCGGTTCCTTCCGATAGCGGAACTGCATGACCGCTTACATTACCCCATGAACCAGGGGGAGGAGAGGGACGAGGAGCGGTCATACCTCGCCCTCCGCCTCGCCCTCACTCACGTAAACCCGAGGGGTGGGAAAAACAGCGTTCCCAGCGTTCCAGCGTTCCATGTCGTTTCCATTCAATGAGTTAGCGGAACACTGGCCCTCTTCATCAGCGTTCCCGGAACGCTGGCAGCGTTCCGCCGGAACGCTCGGGAACGCTCGGGAACGCTGACCACCCTCATCAGCGTTCCGGGTTTTCCCTTCATCATCAGTAGTTTGCGAGGTCGGGAACGCTCGGAACGC
>JAKAZX010000316.1 GCA_021826485.1 Pseudomonadota bacterium
CGAATTGCAGCGTCAGCGGCACCTGCAACAGCGTGTACGGCCGCGTGATGCCTTCCTGGGAAATGCTCTCCTGCTCCGCCGACAGGCCGATGCTGCCGGTCAGGTCGGGCAGCAGCTTGCGCGACAGCACGGCACTCAGGATCGCCGCGGTCTGGTCGTAGGCGATCAGATACTGCCGTTCGGCCAGCGCGTTGAAGGTCAGCGTCTGCCCGCGCTGCCGCCAGTCCGGATAGGTCAACTGGGCGTCCAGCGTGTAGCCGGGCTGCACCGCCGCAAGGCCGCCGAGTTCGGTCGCCGCGGCGGTCAGCGACAGTTGTTCCCCGTCGCCGAACAGGTTGTGATGCGTCCAGTTGGCAGTCAGGCTGCCGCCGAGATCGGTCGAGTAGGCGACGCCGAGCTGCACCGTGCGCGGCGGCCGTTCCGTCACCGCGACCTGCATCGGCAACTGGCCGTCGGCATCCAGCCCGTCCGCCGGGGTGATGCGCACGGTGTTGAAGATGCCGGTGCCGGCCAGGTCGTCACGCGCCTTGCCGATGGCGTCCGGGCTGTACTGCTCCCCCTGGTGGATCAGCAGGCGGCGGCGGACATAGTCCTCGTTGGTGCGGCCGAGGCCGCTGATGCTGATCGGGCCGAGATCGACGCGCGGCCCGGCATCGACGGCGAAGCCCACGTCCAGCGTGCGGCCGGCCTCGTGCAGCGTGGCGGTCGGCGGGTCCACCTTGGCGAGCGCGTGCCCGCTGTCCTGGAGCGCCTTCAGCAGCCGGTCGCGGGCGGCCAGCACGTCGGCGGCGACCGCGGGCTGGCCGGGGGCGAGGTGCAGGGCCGCCTGCGCCGCCGGTGGCACCGGGCCGGTCAGCGTCACCTGCCCCAGATGGAACAGCGGCCCCGGCGTCAGCGTGACGTTGACCGGCACCGTCTGGCCGGCCGGCGTCGCGTCCAGCGCCGGCAGCAGCTCGGGGTCGTCCAGCGGCCGGCCGGCGATGGTGATGGCGGCCTTGCCGTCATAGTAGCCGAAACTGTGCAGCGCGGCGGCGAAGCGGGTCTGGTCGGCGCGGGCGCGGGCGACCAGCGCGAACGGGCCGACCGGGGCGCTCTGCCGCAGGCTGATCAGCGTCGCCGCATCGTGGACCGCCGCATCGAGGCCGCCGATGCCGCTCGGCGCGATGGTGACCGCATAGGGCTGCGGGTCGGCCGCCCGGCCGTGCGGCGCGGAGGAGACCAGCAGCGCCACGAGCAGAAGCGCGGCGGTCCGCAAGGGGGGGCGGGGTGGCATGAACCCGCAGAACGTGCCGCCGCCGTCCGCGTTGGCAAGGGCGAATGCGCCGCCGCCCCGCATGTCACGGTCGCTGCGGGATCGGCAAACATCACGGTCCTGTCATTGTCGGTGCCGGGCCTGCGGAGTATGCCGGTGGCGCCATGCGACCCCCTCCGCGCCGCCTGACGGCCCAGCGCCTGCCCCTGCCGCCGCGCCCCGCGCCGGGGCCGGCGGGGCCTGACGGCCGGTTCGTCAGGGCGGGCGGGCGGCACGTCATCCGGCGTTTCCGCGCGGTGCGGCGCGGCCTGCTGATCCTGCTGTGGACGCTGCTGGCGATGCCGGTGCAGGCGATGCTGCTGGCCCTGCCCGGCCACGGGAAGGAGTGGTTCGCGCGCCTCTACTGGTCCTGGGTGTGCCGGCTGCTCGGCCTGCGGGTGCGGGTGATCGGCGCGCGACTCGGCCGGGCGGTGCGCCGCGGCCGGCCGGTCGTCTATGTCTGCAACCATTCCTCCTGGGTGGACGTGCCGGTGCTGGGCGGGCGGCTGCGCGGCTGCTTCATCGCCAAGGAGGAGGTCGGGCGCTGGCCGCTGATTTCCTGGATCGCGCGGCTGGGCCGCACCGTCTATGTGCGCCGCCAGCGGTCCAGCACGGCGCGCGAGCGCGACGGGATGCGGGCGCGGCTGGCCGCCGGGGACAGCCTGTTCCTGTTCCCCGAGGGCACCACCAGCGACGGGTCCCGCGTGCTGCCGTTCCGCTCGGCGTTCTTTTCGGTGGCCGAGCTGCCGGTGACGGCGGACGGAAGGCCGCCGCTGGTGCAGCCGGTGTCGGTGGTCTATGACCGGCTCGCCTACCTGCCCGCCGGGCGGGCGACGCGGCCGTTGTTCGCCTGGTACGGCGACATGGACATCGGCTCGCATTTCTGGCGGCTGGCGCAGCACCGCGGCCTGCGGGTGACTGTGCTGCTGCACCCGCCGCTGGATCCCGCCGCCTTTCCGAGCCGCAAGGCGCTGGCGCAGGCGACCTGGACGGCGGTGGCGCAGGGGGCGGCGGCGCTGCGGCAGAACCGGCCGGCGCGGCCGGTGACGGTGGGGGAGGCGATCGGCGGCGAAAGCGGGGAGCCGGCGGTCGCGTGACGCTTTTGCGATTCCGCGCGGGTTGCGCTTGACACAGCCACGCAAGCCGCGGCGAGACTGCGGGGCCGGCCTGTGGAGGTGGATGGATGACGGCATGACGGCAGCGGCGACATGACGGCGGCGGCGAAGCGCCTGCACGTCATCACCTGGGGCTGCCAGATGAACGTGTACGACAGCGCCCGCATGCAGGACGTGCTGGCGCCGCTGGGCTACGCGCCGTCCGCCAGCGCCGAGGGGGCCGACATGGTCATCCTCAACACCTGCCACATCCGCGACAAGGCGGCGGAGAAGGTGTTTTCCGAACTCGGCCGGCTGCGGACGCTCAAGCAGGCGAAGGAAGCGGCGGGCGGGCGCATGGTGCTCGCGGTCGCCGGCTGCGTGGCGCAGGCGGAAGGCGCGGAAATCCTGGCCCGCGCGCCGTTCGTCGATGTCGTGCTGGGGCCGCAGACCTATCATCGCCTGCCGGAGTTGGTGGCGCGCGCCAGCCGCGCCGCCGGGGCGGTGATCGACACCGATTTCCCGGCCGAGGACAAGTTCGACCACCTGCCCGCCCCCGCCGCGCCGCACGGCCCCACCGCGTTCCTGACGGTGCAGGAGGGCTGCGACAAGTTCTGCGCCTTCTGCGTCGTCCCCTACACCCGCGGCGCCGAGCAGAGCCGCCCGGCGGCGGCGGTGCTGGCGGAGGCGCGGCATCTGGTCGCCCAGGGCGTGCGGGAGATCACGCTGCTCGGCCAGAACGTGAATGCCTGGCACGGCGCGCCGGGCGGGCTGGGCGCGCTGATCCGGCAGCTCGCGGCGGTCCCGGGCCTCGACCGCATCCGCTACACCACCTCCCACCCGCGCGACATGGATGACGGGCTGATCGCGGCGCACCGGGACGTGCCGCAACTGATGCCGTTCCTGCATCTGCCGGTGCAGTCGGGCAGCGACCGGGTGCTGGCGGCGATGAACCGCCGCCACACCGCCGACGACTATCTGCGGCTGGTCGAGCGGCTGCGCGCGGCGCGGCCCGATCTGGCGCTGTCGTCGGATTTCATCGTCGGCCATCCGGGGGAGCAGGCGGCCGATTTCCGCGCCACCCTCGCCCTGGTGCGCGAGGTGGGGTTCGCCCAGGCCTACAGCTTCAAATATTCGCCCCGCCCCGGCACCCCCGCCGCCGCCGCGCCCGGCCAAGTGACGGAGGCGGAGAAGGACGCGCGTTTGCAGGAATTGCAGGCGCTGCTGCGCGCCCAGCAGGGCGCCTTCAACGCCGACTGCGTCGGCCGCAGCATCGAGGTGCTGGTGACCGTTCCCGGCCGCCACCCCGGCCAGATCGCCGGCCGCTCCCCCTGGCTGCAACCGGTGCATGCCGCCGGACCCGCAACCCTGATCGGCCGCATCGCGCGGGTGAAGATCACCGCGGCCAACCCCAATTCCCTGTCCGCAACCCTTGTGCAACCGGAGCACCTGCAAGCTTGAGCGACCTCGCCGCGACCCCGGCTGACCGTTCCCCCCTCGATCGCACCGCGGCGAAAGCCGTCACCCTCTCCTTCGGCGACAATGCCTTGTTGCCGCTGCTGCTCGGCGACCATGACCGCCATCTGGTGCGGCTGGAGCAAGGGCTGGGCGTGCGCCTGTCCTGCCGCGGCAACCGGGTGGCGATCGCTGGCGAACCGGCCCGGGTGGAGGCGGCGCAGACCGCGCTGACCGGCCTGTGGCGCCGGCTGGAACGGGGGGAGGGGGTCAGCAGCAGCGACGTGGACACCGCCATCCGCATGAGCGAGTCGGCGGAGGACCCGCGCCTGCCGCTGTCCGACCTGCCGGCGATCCGCACCCGCCGCGGCGCGGTGACCGCGCGCAGCCCCGGCCAGGCCGGCTACATGGACCTGCTGACCCGGCATGAGATGGTGTTCGGCCTCGGCCCGGCCGGCACCGGCAAGACGTTCCTCGCGGTCGCGCAGGCGGTGGCGCTGCTCCAGGCGGGCAAGGTGGACCGCATCATCCTCTCCCGCCCCGCCGTCGAGGCGGGGGAGCGGCTGGGCTTCCTGCCCGGCGACCTGAAGGAGAAGGTCGATCCCTATCTGCGCCCGCTCTATGACGCGCTGGGGGAGATGATGCCGGCCGAGCAGGTGGTGCGCCGCATGGGCAGCGGGGAGATCGAGGTGGCACCGCTGGCCTTCATGCGCGGCCGCACGCTCAGCCACGCCTTCGTGATCCTGGACGAGGCGCAGAACACCACGCCGGTGCAGATGAAGATGTTCCTCACCCGCATGGGCGAGGGCACGCGCATGGTGATCACCGGCGACCTGACGCAGATCGACCTGCCCGCCGGCACCCGCTCCGGCCTCAAGGACGCGCTGGACACGCTGGAGGGGGTGACGGGCATCGCCGTCTGCCGCCTGACCAACCGCGACGTGGTGCGCCACCCGCTGGTCGGGCGGATCGTGGATGCCTACGACCAGCGCGCCGCCGCCGAACGCGACACCAGCGCCGCCCGTCGCAGCCGC
>JAKAZX010000317.1 GCA_021826485.1 Pseudomonadota bacterium
AATCCCGCATGTCGAAACGCTGCGCATCCACAGCCGCGTGCCGGTGGCCGCGCCGGAGCTGGTCACGCCGGCGCTGGCGGTGGCATTGGCGACGGAAACGCCGCTGTGGCTGGTCGTCCATGCCAACCATGCGCGCGAGTTCACCCCGGCCGCGCGCGCGGCGCTGCGGCGTGTGCAAGCGCACGGCATTCCGGTGCTCGGCCAGTCGGTGCTGCTGCGCGGCGTGAACGACAGCGCGGCGGCGCTGGAGGCGCTGTTGCGCGCCATGCTGGCGGCACGGGTGAAGCCGTACTACCTGCACCAGCTCGATCCCGCGCCCGGCACCGCGCGGTTTCACGTGCCAGTCGCGGAGGGGCTGCGGCTGCTGGCCGGCTTGCGCGGGCGCGTGACCGGCCTGGCCTGGCCGACCTATGTGCTCGACCGGCCCGGCGGCGCCGGCAAGGTGCCGCTCGGGCCGGCCGGCGACGATCAGGGCTTCGCCGACCTCAGTTCCAGGTCATCCAGCCGGGCGTAGCGATAGACCAGGATCGAGGCGATCCAGGCGAAGATGAACACGCCGATGATGGCGAAGCCGAGGCCGTTGAAATTGCCGTCCAGCGTGCCGATGCCGTCCCAGAACCAGCCGCCCAGGCCGAACTGGTCGCCGATCAGCCCCAGCCCCTCGATGCCGCCGATCAGCACCGCCACCACCACCGAGACGGCGGTGATGACCAGGTTGTAGTACAGCTTGCGCACCGGCTTGACGAAGGCCCAGTTGTAGGCGCCGAGCATCAGCACGCCGTCGGTGGTGTCCACCAGCGTCATGCCCGCCGCGAACAGCGCCGGGAACACCATGATCGACCAGACCGACATGCCCTTGGCCGCCTCGGTCGCCGAGATGCCGAGCAGCGCCACCTCGGTCGCGGTGTCGAAACCCAGGCCGAACAGGAAGCCGAGCGGCAGCATGTGCCAGCTTCGCGTCACCAGCCGGAACAGCGGGCGGAACAGGCGGGCGAGCAGGCCGCGGCTGTTCAGCAGCAGGTCGAAATCCTCCGCCGCGAAGGCGCCGCCGCGGCGCACGTGCTGGAAGGTCCGCCACACCGCGCGCAGGATCAGCACGTTGATCAGCGCGATCGCGAACAGGAACAGCGTGGAGACGAGCGTGCTGATGATGCCGCCCGTGTTCTTCAGCGATTCGAAATGCTGCGACAGCGCGGACGAGGTGAGGGCGATCGCCGCCGCCATCAGGATCACCACCAGCGAGTGCCCGAGCGCGAAGAAGCAGCCGACCGTGGCAGGGCGCTTGCCCTCCTGCAGCAGCTTGCGGGTGACGTTGTCGATGGCGGCGATGTGGTCGGCATCGACCGCGTGGCGCAGCCCGAACCCGTAGGCCAGCAGCGCCGTGCCGAGCAGCATGGCATGGTCGCGGAACACCAGCAGCGCCCAGGCCCAGACGGCCAGGTTGACCAGCAGCAGCAGCGTGTAGACGCCGATCAGCTTGCCGCGCAGGTTGCCGGCGCGGTCATCGAAGGCGCGGGAGAACAGCTCGTACATGACGGCCTCGTGCAGAACAGGCCCGTCTTTGCGGTCCGCCGCAGGACAGCCCGCCCGCTGCGGTCGCGCCGACGCACGGTGATGGCAGGTCTCCTGGCTCGCGGGTCGGTGCCGGCCACCGCCTTCCCGGGCCGCAGCCCAGTGGCAGATGTTCAGAGGCAGTCTGGCGGCCGGCTCGCCGCCTACAGTTGCGGGTACAGCCGCGGCTTCGCACCGCGTTCCCTTTTCACCCCCGGAGGGGCACCATCGCGAAAACCGTAACCCGCGTGCGGCGGGCCGGTCAATCACGCCGCCGGCTTGCCCCTCCGGCCGCTTCGGTCTAATCAGCCGCCTCCCCGCCACCCCCGCGAGACCTCCCGAGATGAAGCAGCAGGCGAACCTGATCCGCGCCGGACAGGTGATCGAGCATGAGGGCCGGCGCTGGACCGTGCTCAAGCAGCAGATCATCACCCCCGGCAAGGGCGGCGCATTCATCCAGGTTGAGATGCGCGACCTGAAAAGCGGCAACAAGACCAACGAGCGGTGGCGCACCGCCGACACGGTCGAGCGGCTGATGACCGAGGAAAAGGAATTCACCTATTCCTATACGGACGGCAGCAACCTCGTGCTGATGGACCCGGAGACGTTCGAACAGGCCCATGTGCCGGTGGAACTGATGGGCGATGCCGCGCCGTTCCTGCAGGACAACATGACCGTGACGGTCGATCTGGTGGAGGGGGAGCCGGTCGCGGTGCATCTGCCGCAGACCGTGGTGCTGGAAGTGGTCGAGGCCGATCCGGTGGTGAAGGGGCAGACCGCGGCGAGTTCCTACAAGCCCGCCAAGCTGTCCAACGGCGTGAAGACCAGCGTGCCGCCGTTCATCGAGACCGGCGAGCGGATCGTGGTGCGCACCGAGGACGCGAGCTACGTGGAGCGCGCCAAGGGCTGACGCGGCCCGCAGCGGGAGGCCAGGACGATGGCGCCCAATCTATCCGCCCACATGACGGTGATGCAGAACGCGGTGCAGCGCGCCGCGCGGCGGCTGCTGCGCGACTTCAACGAGGTCGAGCAGCTCCAGGTCAGCGTCAAGGGTCCCGGCGATTTCGTCAGCCAGGCCGATCTGCGGGCCGAGCAGTCGCTGCGCGACGATCTCAACAAGGCGCGGCCCGGCTACGCCTTCCTGATGGAGGAAGCCGGCGCCCAGGGGTCGGAGAACTGGGCCTGGCGCTGGGTGATCGACCCGCTGGACGGCACCAGCAATTTCCTGCACGGCATCCCGCACTGGGCGATCAGCGTCGGGCTGGAGCGGCGGCTGCCGGATGGCGGCTCGGAACCCTATGCGGGCGTCGTCTATGCGCCGGTGGTGGATGAGATGTTCTGGGCGGAGAAGGGGGCCGGCGCGTTCCTGAACGACCGCCGCCTGCGCGTCTCCGCCCGGCGGGAGATGCAGTCGGCCATGCTCGGCACCGGCATCCCGTTCGCCGCCTCCCCGCCCGGGCTGCGCCGCCGCTTCGCCCGCACGCTGGAGGCGCTGATGCCGCAGGTTTCCGGCGTGCGGCGGTTCGGCACCGCCTCGCTCGATCTCGCCTGGGTCGCCGCCGGGCGGTTCGACGGGTTCTGGGAATTGCAGCTCCGTCCGTGGGACATCGCCGCCGGGCTGGTGATCGTGCGGGAGGCCGGCGGCTACGCGACCGACCCGGACGGCGGCGATCCGCGCGCGACCGGGGACACGGTGGCCGCCAACCCGCATCTGCACCCGCAGCTCTGCGCCGCGCTGCGCGAGGCGATGGCCGCCGGCTGATCAGGACGCCGCCCGGTCCTCGGGCTCGCCGGCGCCTTCGGCCGCCTGGCGCAGCCGGCGGAAGCTGCGGGCGCTGAACGGCAGCATGGCGATATAGAGCACGCCCGCCGCCGCCATCGCCGCCCAGGGGTCGGCCACCAGCAGCGCCGCGAACAGCCCGGTGCCGAGCAGCAGCGGCAGCACGAACTGCGCCGGCACCTTGAAGTTCTTGAAGCTCCAGACCGGCAGGCGGGACACCAGCAGCAGCGCGGTGCCGACCAGCACCAGCGCGGCGAAGGGCGGGAACTGGGCGATGCGCAGCAGCCAGTCCCAGCCAAGGCTGCGCGCCTCCAGCCCCAGGAACAGCGGGAACAGGGCAAGCCCCGCCCCGGCCGGCGCGGGGACGCCGGTGAAGAAATTGTACGCGTAGGCGGGGTGCGGCCCGCTATCCAGGGCGGCATTGAAGCGTGCCAGCCGCAGCGCCATGCAGACCGCGAACATCAGGCAGGGTACGAAGCCGAAGCCGTGCAGCGATTGCAGCGACCAGAGATAGAGCACGATCGACGGCGCCACGCCGAAGCACAGGAAGTCGGTCAGGCTGTCGAACTCGGCGCCGAACCGGGTCGCCGCCTTCAGCAGCCGCGCCAGCCGCCCGTCCAGCCCGTCGATCGCGCCGGCCAGGGTGATGGCGACGGCGGCGCTGCCGAACCGCCCTTCGAGGGCGAAGCGGATCGCCGTCAGCCCGGCGCACAGGCCGACCATGGTCAGCAGGTTCGGCACCACCCGGTTGAACGACAGCCCGCGGAAGCGCGGACGCTGGCGCGGCCGCAGGCGGCGGCGCAGCCGCTGCACCGGCAGGCGCAGCGCATGCGGACGGGACGACGGCCCGTCGCTCATTCGCCCATGTCCTCGCGCAGATCGGCGATCACGGTCTCGCCGCCGATCATGACCTGCCCCTCGGCAACCAGCGGGCGCACGCCCTCGGGCAGATAGAGGTCGGTGCGGCTGCCGAAGCGGATGATGCCGAAGCGCGCCCCGGCGCGCACCGCATCCCCCTCCCGCACCTGGCAGACGATGCGGCGGGCGACCAGCCCGGCGATCTGCACCACCGCGATCTCCCGCCCGTCCGGCAGGCGGATCGCCAGCGCGTTGCGCTCGTTCTCGGCGCTTGCCTTGTCCAGGCTGGCATTGAGGAAGCGGCCGTGGCGATAGGCGATGCGCGTCACCGTGCCGTCGGCGGGCATCCGGTTCACATGGACATCGAACAGCGACAGGAAGATGCCGACCCGCCAGCGCGGCGCGGCCCCCAGCCCCAGCTCCGGCGGCGGCAGGGCGGCGGCGACCGAGACGACATGGCCGTCCGCCGGGGCCAGCAGCACGTCCGGCCGGCCGGGCGGCACGCGCTCCGGGTCGCGGAAGAAATACAGGCAGAACAGGCCGAACAGCAGCGCGATCCAGGCGAGCCAGCCGGCGACCAGCAGGCCGAGCAGGAACACGATCGCCGCCCCGATCAGGAACGGGCGCCCGGCGGGGTGCGGTGGCGCGAAGATCAGGCGGGTTGTGGCGG
>JAKAZX010000011.1 GCA_021826485.1 Pseudomonadota bacterium
GCCGCGCCGGCGGACGCCGGCGGGGATGACCGCGCCGCGCGTGCTGGTGCTCGCCTGCGGGGCGCTGGCGCGCGAGATCCTGTTCCTGCTGCCGCCCGAGCGGTTCCCCACGATCGACCTGCACTGCCTGCCGGCCTCGCTGCACAACCATCCCCAGCGCATCGGCCCCGCCTTGCGCGCGGCGCTGGCCGAACGGGCGGGCAAGTATGACCGCATCCTGATCGGCTATGGCGACTGCGGCAGCGGTGGCGCGGTGGATGCGGTGGCGGCGGAATTCGGGGCGACGCGCCTGCCGGGGCCGCATTGCTACGCCTTCTTCCACGGCATTGCCGCGTTCGACCGCCTTGGCGACGCCGACATGCGCAGCTTCTACCTGACGGATTTCCTCGCCCGGCAGTTCCGGACGCTGATCTGGGAGGGGCTGGGCCTGGACCGCCATCCCGAACTGCGCGACGCCTATTTCGCCCATTACGAGAAAGTCGTGTTCCTGGCGCAGACCGAGGATGCCGCGCTGACCGCGGCCGCGCAGGCGGCGGCGGCGCAGCTCCGCCTCGGGTTCGAGCGGCGGTTCGTCGGCTATGGCGACCTTGCCACGGCACTGCTGCTGGCGACGGCGGAGAGCGGGGGTGCCACGTCCTCCAGCGACCGGCGCTCGCTCGCCACGCCCAGCAACGCCTGCATCACGCCCGCGCCGACCATCAGCGCGCCGCCGAGGATGTAGCCGGACAGGATATCGTGGCGCGAGCCGTTCTGGATCAGCGACCCGAACAGCAGCGGCCCGGCGATGCCGCCGACGCCCGTGCCCAGGGCATAGAAGCAGGCGATGGCAACGGCGCGGACCTCCAGCGGGAAGCTTTCACCGACGGTGAGATAGGCCGAACTGGCGGCGGCCGAAGCGACGAAGAAAATGCCGCTCCAGGCCGCCGTCTGCGCCGCCGCGCCGAGCGTGCCCTGGGCGAACAGCCATCCGGTTCCGATCAGCAGGATGCCGGACAGCATGTAGGTGCCGGCGATCATGACCCTGCGCCCGATCGTGTCGAAGAACCGCCCGAGCAGCAGCGGGCCGGCAAAATTGCAGACGGCAAACGGCAGCATGAACCAGCCGACGCTGCGGGCCGGGACCTGATAGAACTTCGTCAGGATCAGCGCATAGGTGAAGAAGACCGCGTTGTAGCAGAAGGCCTGCGCGGCCATCAGCGCGACGCCGACCACCGTGCGGCGCCTGTATTGGGTCGCCAGCGTCCGCAGGCCGGCGCCGAACCAGCTTTTCACGTCGCAGCGCACGCGCAGCCGGGATTGCGGCACCGGCGGCAGAGCGCGGCCGGTCGCGGCCGCGACCCGCTGCTCGATCTGCGCCACCACCCGCTCCGCCGCAAGCGGCTGGCCGTGCGTCATCAGCCAGCGCGGGCTTTCGGGAATCCAGCGCCGCAGCAGCAGCACGACGAAGCCGATCACGCCGCCCACCACGAAGGCCGCGCGCCAGCCGAGATCGGGCGGCACCATCGAAGGATCGAGCGCCGCGAGTGCCCCCAGCGCGCCCAGGGCGGCGCCGATCCAGAAGCTGCCGTTGATGACGATATCGGTGAAGCCGCGCAGCCGCGCGGGGATCAGTTCCTGGATGGTGGCATTGACCGCCGCATACTCGCCGCCGATCCCCGCCCCGGTCACTGCGCGGAACAGCGCGAAGGACCAGAAATTCCAGGCGAAGCCCGAGCAGATCGTGGCGATCAGATAGACCAGCACCGTGATGGTGAACAGTTTCTTGCGGCCCAGAAGATCGGTGAGCCAGCCGAAGAACAGCGCCCCGCCGACGGCGCCGGCAAGATAGGCGCTGGCCGCGGCACCGATCTGGGCGCTGTCGATCCGCAGCGTCCGGCTCTCGGTGATGGCGCCCGACAGCGAGCCGACCAGCGTGACTTCGAGCCCGTCGAGAATCCAGGTGATGCCCAGTGCGCAGACGACGAGCGTATGGAATCTGCTCCAGGGCAGCCGGTCGAGCCGGGCCGGAACATCCGTCTCGTGGGTCGCTGGCTCCCCGGTGTCCACGCGGCGCCAACGCCGCGCGGTCGGGCGGGTTGCCCGTCAGGCGGCCGCGCGCAGCCCCAGCATGTACGGGCCGAGCGCCTCCGGGCTGAGCGTCGCATCGTTTTCCAGCTTCGCGACGATGCGGCCGCCGAACATCACCGCGAGCCGGTCGGAGAGCGAGAGCAGCTCGTCCAGATCGGCGGAAATGAGCAGGACCGCGGCGCCGCGTTCGGCGAGACCGATGATGCGGGAGCGGATGAAGGCCGCGGCCTGGATGTCGATGCCGCGGGTCGGCTGATCGGCGATCAGCAGCTTTGGCTGCCCGGAGAACTCGCGCGCCGCGATCAGCTTCTGCGCATTGCCGCCGGAGAGCGATGCCAGGGGCTGGCGCGGGCTGGTCGATCGCACGTCATAGCTGCGGATCAGCTCCACCGCCTGCCGCTCCACCGCCGCCCGGCGCAGGAACGGTCCCCATCGGAGCGACGGCGATCGATGCAGGCCGCCGATCACGTTGTCGGTCAGGCTCAGCGTGCGGGCACCGCCATCGGCATAGCGGTCCGCCGGCAGGTGCGCCATCCCGCGCTGCCGCAGCGCCGCCGTGTCCAGCGTGTCGAGGTCTCGGCCCAGCACCTGCACGGAGCCGCCGGTCAGCCGGCGCTGCCCGGTCAGCGCCGCCACCAGCCCACGCTGACCGCTGCCGTCGACGCCGGCGATGCCGAGAATCTCGCCCGCGTGCAGAGTGAGCGAGACGCCATCGAGCGGATCGGCGGCATGCAGCGGCGGCATCTTCATGTTCACCGCGCGCAGTATTTCCTTACCCGGCTGATGCCCCCGGCCGCGCCGCACCGGTCGCACGTCCCGCCCCATGACCAGCCGGGCGATGGTGTCGTCATCGAGGTCGGCAATCGCAGCGTCGCCGGTGACTTCGCCCTGCCGCAGCACCGTCACGTGGTCGGCGAGCGCCCGCACTTCGCGAAGCTTGTGGCTGATGAAGATGATGCTCAGCCCGCTTGCCCGCAGATGGTGCAGGCGGGCGAACAATTCCTCGGTCTCCTGCGGTGTCAGTACGGCGGTCGGTTCATCCAGGATCAGCAGCCGCACGTTGCGTGCGAGCGCCTTGAGGATCTCGACCTTCTGCTGTGCGGCCACCGAAAGCGCGCCGACCCGCATGTCCGGATCGACCGCGAGATGGAAGCGCTCGGAAAGCCGCAGGATGTCGGCACGAGCCGCCGCGCGGTCGATCAGCGGCCCCCGCGTCGGCTCCCGCCCCAGTACGATGTTCTCGGCGACGGTGAGCGACGGCACCAGCGAGAAATGCTGATGCACCATGCCGATCCCGGCGGCGGCGGCGGCGCGCGGCGAATGATGGGCGCCCGCGGGCCGGCCGGCGATCAAAACCTCGCCGCCGGTCGGTGCCTCCAGCCCGAACAGGCACTTCATCAAGGTGGACTTGCCGGCACCGTTTTCGCCGCAGATTGCGTGGCAGGTGCCGTCGTTCACGCTGAACGAGACACCGCGCAGCGCAACGACGCCGTTCGGGTAGCGCTTGGTGACGTTGCGGAACGCCACCAGGCTGGTCATGGCCGGCGCCGGACTTCCGGCCGGCATGTCCATCAGGGGCGAACGCTGTCCCGCAAGGTCGCGACCTGCGCCGTCGTCATCCCGAAGGCGGTCGGCACCACGATCTTTCCCGCGGCGATGTCCGCCTCGGCACTATCGACCTTCTGGCGCACGTCGGCGGGCACGAGCTTCTCGTAGACCGCGTTCTTGACGATGCCGACGGCCCCTTCCTTCAGGCCGAGCGATTCGGTGCGACCCACCGGGAGCTTGCCGGCCTCCAGCAGGTCGAAGGCGCGCAGAAGGCTGTTGTCCACGCGCTTGAGGACGGATGTGACCACCTTGTCCGCGGTCGCCGGGTCGCTTTTGCGGAAGATGGCTTCCTGATCGGAGTCGACGCCGATCGCCAGCCGGTCCATGTCCTTGGCGGCGGCGAGCTGGCCGAGACCGGCCTGTCCGGCGACGTTGAAGCCGATGCCGACGCCGGAGCGGTACTGGACCAGCGCCAGTTCCTTGCCCTTGGCGGCGTCCGAGAAGCTGCCGATATACGAAACGGCGACCTTCGCCGCGGGATTGATCGACTGCGCACCGGCGACATAGCCGGCCAGGAAGTCGTTGATCACCGGGATATCGATGCCGCCCAGGAAGCCCAGCGCCGTCCCGTCCTTGGCCGGAATCGCCCCGGACTTCACCATGCCTTCCGCCATCACGCCGGCCAGGAAGGAGGCTTCATTCTGCTTGTAGACGATGGAATAGACGTTCTTGTTCTGGCCTTTCGAATAGTCCATCGACGAGTCGAAAATCACGAATGTGCGGTCCGGATGGTCCTTGGCCACTGGCGCCAGGATATCCGGAAGCTGGTACGTGCCGCAGATGATCATATCCCAGTTCTGGCCGGCGATATCCTCGAAGGTGGGCTGCCATTTGCTCTGATCGTAGCCCATTTCGATGACGCGCGTCTGTACGTCGTTGCCGTATTTCTGCTTGATGAGCTGCATTCCGTGATTGGCGGAATCGAAGAAGGACTTGTCGCCCAGGGTGCCGCTGACCAGGAGCACCACCCGCTTCTGGGCCGCCTGGGCGGTGCCGGCGGCCAGCGCCAGCGTGGCCGCAAGGACCGAGCCAAGGGCGACGGAGAGCAGGTAACGTCTCGCTTTCATGACAAATCCCGCGGCTGATGGTGCGACTGGCGCCAAGGTGAACGGTGCTTCAGGGAAGCGTAAACCCAGTTGCATTTGCCGCGCCAGGGGGGATGTTGCGGCCTGCGAGCCACCCCGCCCGGTCTGTCCCGCGGCCCCGCCGGTTTGACAGTGCGCATTCGGCCGCCCTATAGGCGCCGCATTGCCGGGAACGTGGACGGGCGATACCGCCTGATCCCGCCTTTGCGCGTTTGCATGGGCCTACCGGTGCAACAGGCGACCGTTGCGGTCGCCAGAAACAAGGTCTGGGTGCAGTGACCAAGCGTGTTGAGAGCAAGTATAAGATCAATCGCCGCCTTGGCGTGAATTTGTGGGGCAGGCCGAAATCCCCGCTGTCGAAGCGCGAATATGGCCCCGGGCAGCACGGCCAGCGCCGCAAGGGGAAGCCCACCGACTTCGGCGTGCAGTTGATGGCGAAGCAGAAGCTGAAGGGCTATTACGGCAATATCGGCGAGAAGCAGTTTCACAAATACTATGTCGAGGCGGTCCGGCGCAAGGGCGACACCTCGGAGAACCTGATCGAACTGCTGGAGCGCCGGCTGGACGCCGTTGTGTATCGCATGAAATTCGCGATGACCCCGTTCGCCGCCCGGCAGTTCGTCAACCACGGCCACGTCACCGTCAACGGCAAGCGGGTGAACATCCCGAGCTTTCAGGTGCGCGACAACGACGTGATCGAAGTGCGGGAGAAGTCCAAGCAGCTCGTCGTGGTGCTGGACGCCGTGCAGAACTCCGAGCGGGATGTGCCGGAATATCTCGAGGTCGATCACCGCGCCATGAAGGGGCGGTTCACCCGCCCGCCGAAGCTTTCGGACGTTCCGTTCCCGGTGCAGATGGAACCCAACCTCGTCGTCGAGTTCTATTCGCGGTAAGCCGCGGGATCCGAGGGGTGAACCCGATCCTGGTGGAAGTGACGCGCGGCGGGCGGGTGGAATCCACCCACCGCGGCGCCGTCGCGGTGTGCGATGCGAAGGGCGGCGTGGTGTTCGCCGCCGGCGATATCGACGCCGCCGTGTTTCCCCGATCGGCTGTCAAGGCGTTCCAGGCGCTGCCGCTGATCGAAAGCGGCGCCGCCGACAGGGTGGGGCTGACGGCCGCGGAAATCGCGCTGGCCTGCGCGTCGCATGGCGGCGAGGGCGAACATACGGCAACGGCCCGATCGATGCTCGCCAAGGCAGGGCGGGACGAAGCCTGCCTGGAATGCGGCGCGCACTGGCCGTACGACACGGCGGCGACGCAGCGCCTGGTGCGGGCCGGCGAAACGCCGAGCGCATTGCACAACAACTGTTCCGGCAAGCATTCCGGCTTCATCTGTCTGGCCTGTGCAAGCGGCGATGACCCGGCGGGCTATGTGCGACCCGACCATCCGACGATGCAGCGGGTGACGCAGGCGCTCGCGGCGATGACCGGCGTCAGCCTGGACGCGCGCAACCGGGCGACCGACGGCTGCTCCATCCCGACCTATGCGATCCCGCTGCGGGCGCTGGCGCTGGGCTTCGCCCGGTTCGGCGTCGCGGACGGCGCCGCAGCGCGGATCCGCGCTGCCGTGGCGGCGCATCCGTTCATGGTGGGCGGCACGGGCCGGTTCGATACCGTGCTCATGCAGGCGCTGGGCGCGCGGGCTTTCGTCAAGAGCGGGGCGGAAGGCGTGCATTGCGCGGCGCTTCCCGAACTCGGTCTCGGCATCGCGGTGAAATGCGAAGACGGCGCCGCGCGGGCGGGCGATCTGGTGTGCGCCATCCTGATCGACCGGCTGCTGGGCGGCGGCGTGCCGGAACGGCTGGTGCGACCGGAGCTGCGAAACTGGAACGACATCCCGGTGGGCGCGATCCGCCCCGCCGACACGCTCGCGGGCGTCAAGCACGCCGGCTGACGGCCGGACTCCCGGGCAGCGTCCGGGATCGCCGCCCGGTTCAGGCGGCCGCGCCCGCTTCCTGCCGTTCCATCCGCTTGCGATCATGCGGGTTCAGATACCGCTTGCGCAGCCGCACGGCGGACGGCGTCACTTCGACCAGCTCGTCATCCTCGATATACGCCAGCGCCTGTTCCAGCGACATGCGGCGCGGCGGCGTGAGCAGCATCGCGTCGTCCTTCCCGGCGGCGCGGATATTGGTCAGCTTCTTTTCCTTGATCGGGTTCACGTCCAGATCGCTGCCGCGCGAATGCTCGCCGATGATCATGCCGACATAGACCTTGTGTCCGGGATCCACGAACAGCGCGCCACGCTCCTGCAAGTAGAACAGCGCATAATGCACGGCCATGCCGTCGGCGTTGGAGATCAGCGAGCCGTTGCGCCGGCCCTCGATCGGTCCGCGCCAGGCGCCGTAGCCGGCGAACAGCCGGTTCATGATGCCGGTGCCGCGCGTGTCGGTCAGGAATTCGCCGTGGTAGCCGATCAAGCCGCGGCTGGGGATCAGGAAGGTCAGTCGCGTCTTGCCGGCACCGAACGGGCGGACTTCGCGCAGCTCGCCCTTGCGGCGGCTCATCTTGTCGACGACGATGCCGGAATAGGCCTCGTCGACATCGATCATCGCCTCCTCCAGCGGCTCTTCCCGTTCGCCCGTGGCGTCATCGCGCCGCATGATCACGCGCGGCCGGCCGATCGTGAGTTCGAAGCCTTCGCGCCGCATCTGCTCGATGAGGACGCCGAGTTGCAGTTCCCCGCGCCCCGCCACCTCGAACGCCTCGCTCTCGCTGCTCTCGGTCACCCGGATGGCGACATTGCCTTCGGCTTCCCGCAGCAGGCGGTCGCGAATCTGGCGTGACGTGACCTTCCGCCCTTCGCTGCCGCCGAGCGGCCCGTCGTTGATGCGGAAGGTCATCGACAGCGTCGGCGGATCGACCGGGATGGCCGGCAGGGACGAAGCGAGTTCGGGCGCGCCGATCGTGTCCGGCACCGTCGCCTGCGCCAGTCCGGCGACGGCGACGATGTCCCCGGCCACGGCTTCGTCCACCGGCAGCCGGTCGAGGCCGCGGAACGACAGCAGCTTGGTCAGCCGGCCGACCTCCACGACATCGCTGCCGCTGCGCAGGACCCTGACCGGCATGTTGACGCGCGCGATGCCCTGCTCCACGCGCCCGGTGAGGACGCGGCCGAGATAGGGGTCGTATTCCAGGATGGTGGCGACCATCGCGAACGCCGCATCCTGCTGCACCGTCGGCGCCGGGACGTGGTTGAGGACGAGGTCGAACAGCGCGGTGAGATCGCTGCGGCTGCCCTCCAGCGTCAGGTCCGCCCAGCCTTGCCGGCCCGAGGCGAAGACGATCGGGAAGTCGAGCTGCCGGTCCGTCGCCCCGAGGGCGGCGAACAGCTCGAACACTTCCTCATGCACCTCGTGCGGCCGGGCATCCTGCCGATCGACCTTGTTGACCACGACGATCGGGTGCAGCCCGCGCGCGAGGGCCTTGCCCACGACGAACTTGGTCTGCGGCAGCACCCCCTCCGCCGCGTCGACCAGCAGCAGGGCGCCATCGACCATGTTCAGAATGCGCTCGACCTCGCCGCCGAAATCCGCGTGGCCGGGCGTATCGATGATGTTGATCCGCGTGTCCCGCCAGATGACGCTGGTGCACTTGGCCAGGATGGTGATGCCCCGCTCCCGCTCCAGCTCGTTGCGGTCCAGCGCGCGCTCGGCCACCGCCTGGTGCTCGCGGAATGCGCCGGACTGGCGGAGGAGCTGGTCGACAAGGGTCGTCTTCCCATGATCGACATGGGCGATGATCGCGACGTTGCGGAGGGGCATGGGGAGACCGATGATATCCGAGTTGAACGGGCGCAACCGACCGTGCCGGGCTCCTCATGGAGTCCGGCACGGTTCGGCGCGCCGCACACATAGGCGCTCTCCCGCCATCTTACGAGAGAAAATGCGCGCGGGTCAGTTCGGCGTCAGGGTGCTCGGATGCTCCATGGCCGTGCGGATGTAGTACTCCGCATCGTCCCACCGCTGCATCTGGATGGATTCCCGCGCGCGCCCCATCTCCCGCATCGCTTCCGGGTCGAAATTGAAGAATGCGTCCGAGAACGGCACGTTCGTCCCGAGCCAGGCGTTCTCCGCCTTGTTCAGGGCATCGAGTGCCTTGTCCGAGTCATGAGCCTTCACCGCCTGGAGGGCCTGCGTGAGGAGCGTGTGCGGAAGGCTGGCCTGCTGCGCGTCATAGGACGCGCAGGACGCAAGAACCGTCAACGTGAGCAGGGCGGCCAGACTCAGCTTTGCCATCGCAACCCCGCGGGCTGGAGAAGCGGATATCAAGGAGTTGGGAGGGGTCGGTTCGATGTCAAGCAACAAGAGCGCGTGACTTCCCGTTCATTTCCGTCGTTTCCCGCGAACGGCGGCTTGATCTGCGATTGCGCCGGGGTGTTTCGCGCGGGACATGTCCGGTCGGCGATCCGCCCGCCGCGCAGCTTGCCGTGAAAGCGGGCGCAATCGGCGGATGGCACGCTGCCGCGCGTCGGCCCATCCTGGGCGCATGGAAACGATCAGCGATGCCCAGTGGGATGTGATATGCCGCCGCGCCGGGGCGGATTTTCTCTATGGGGTCAGCAGCATGGGCATCTACTGCCGCCCGGGTTGCCCCTCGCCCCGCCCGAATCGCCGCAACGTGCGCTGTTTCCCCGATGTCGCCGCGGCGGAGGCGGCCGGCTTCCGAGCGTGCCGTCGCTGCGATCCGAAGGGGGAACGGGCCGCCCTGGGCCGCTCCGTCGTTGCCGATGCTTGCGCCGCGATCGATCGGTCCGAGACGATCCCCGCGCTGGAGGCGCTGGCACGCCGGGCGGGCTACTCGAAATTCCACTTCCTGCGGCTGTTCCGGGACCACACGGGCCTGACCCCGCGGGCGTATGCCGAGGGCATCCGGGCGAGGCGGCTGCAGGCCGCCTTGGCCGGCGGCACCCGCGTCGTGGATGCGGTGGCCGGGAGCGGCTACGGCTCGGAAAGCCGGGTGTACGAGGATCCCGGCCGCCTGCTCGGCATGACACCGGGTGCGGCGCGGCGGGGCGGAGCGGGCGAGACCATTCGCACCGCCTCGGCGGACTGCGGGTTCGGCCGCCTGCTGATCGGGGCGACGGAGCGGGGGGTTTGCTTCATCGGCTTTGCCGAGCCGGATGCCGCGCTGCTTGCAGACCTGCATCGGCGCTTTCCGCATGCCACGCTGGTCCAGGACGACCGGACGCTCGGCGAGATCCTGCGCACGGTCCTTGACTTCCTTGCGGAGCCAAGCGCCGGGCTTTCGCTTCCGCTCGATTTGCGCGGAACGGCGTTCCAGCTCCGGGTGTGGGAGGCGCTGCGGCAGATCCCGATCGGCCAGACCCGGACCTATTCCGAGGTCGCCGCGGCGCTGGGTGCGCCCCGGGCGGTGCGGGCGGTGGCGCGGTCCTGCGCCACCAACCCGGTGGCGATCGCCGTTCCCTGCCATCGGGTGGTCGGCCGCAGCGGCAGCCTGACCGGCTATCGCTGGGGCATCCCGCAGAAGCGGGCCCTGCTGGACCGCGAGGGAGCCAGCCTCGCCGGCAAGGCGCGCCGATAGCGACGGCGTCCTCGTCCCGCGCGGGCGCGGCTGTTCGGAGCCGCGCGGGAACATTTGGACTTGAAACGTACAATATGTTCATTCACCTGAAGTCGCCGCCGTTCCGCCCTCCGGTTGCGGCAATACAACGGCACGGCACGCAGGAGTCTGAAATAATCCACTAAATGCATGCAAATCATTATTCCGGCATTGTTTTCTTGACCGGACCGGGATTCACACGGTTGTTGCCGCACACCGTCCTGTGATAGGTCGCGCTCTCTGATGACCGTTGGCGTCACCCCAGCAAGCGGAGCGACCGTGTTCAAGCGCCGTAAGCCCGACGATCCTCGCCCTTCGGAGATGGAAGGGCAACCGTCTCCCGATACGGCCAAGGCTCACGAGACGGGACCCGGCACCACGCTGCACACTCCAGCACGGCTGACGGATCCCGGTCTCGGTGTACCGCCATTCCGACCCGCCCCACCGAAAGAGGCACCAGCCATGAGCCGACCTCCGTTTTCGCCGATCCCGCCGGCTGCCCCGCAGCCGCTGCCGGGGGCACCGCCGCGCCCGGTATCGACACCCTCGGCGCGCAACCCCGGCCGCGATGCGGGGGAGCGGCGCACCTTGGTCGTCGGGCGCGGCATCAGCGTCCAGGGAACCGTCCAGGATGCCGAGCGGCTGGTGGTCGAGGGCACCGTGGAGGCGACGATGATCCACGCGTCCGAACTGTCGATTTCGCCGGGCGGCATCTTCAAGGGCGAAGTCGAGGTGGACGAGGCGGAGATTGCCGGCACGATCGACGGTACGCTGACGGCGCGCGGCAGCCTGCAGGTGCGTGCGAGCGGCAAGGTGCTGGGGACCGCCCGATGCCGGCGGCTGCAGGTGGAGGATGGCGGCCAGATCACCGGCCGGATCGAGATGCTGACTGAACCCACCTCCGCGCGGCCGGCGCACAGCGAAGCCCGTGCCGAGACTGTGACATCGTAGCGCGAATCGACGAACCGGCGCCGGACGGTCAGACGGCCTTCTCCCCCCGGCGGCGCCGGGGTGGAGAAGCGATCACCGGCGGCGCGGCCTCGCCGGGACTTTCGAGTGCGTTGAGCAGCACCTGGCGCAGTTGCCCCAGCTTGCGCTCGTTTTCCACTTTGAGGCCGAAGATGTCCTTGACGTAGAAGACATCGACGGCGCGCACACCATAGGTGGTCACGTGCGCCGAGGCGATCTGCAATCCCTGATCGCTGATCGCGGCCGTCACGTCATGCAACAATCCGGGACGGTCCCGGCCGTTCACCTCCAGGACCGTGTGCGTGTTCGACGCGCGGTTGTCGATGACCACGCGCGGCGGAACGTGGATCGCCCGCATGCGCCGGCCGAGCACCGCGCGGCCAAGCTTGCGAATCTCGGAGGACAGGCGGAGCCGTCCGGACAGGGCCTGTTCGATCAGCACGTAGAGGCGCGCAAGCCGGTGGGGCTGATCGAAGGCGCCGCCGGCGGCATCCTGAATCCAGAACGTGTCCAGCGCCATTCCGTTGGTCAGCGTGTGGATGCGCGCATCGACGATCGACGCCCCTGCCACGGCCAGCGCCCCCGCGATGCGACTGAACAGGCCGGCGTGATCGGCCGCATACACGGTCACTTCCGTCACCGCCCGTGCCGGGAGGGGTTGCGTCTCCACCGTCAGCGGCGCACCGCGCGCATACGCATCGCGGATCATCCTGGCATGGCGCAAATGCGTCTCGGGATCGAACGACAGCCAGTAGCCGGCGTAGCCAAGTCCGAGGAAACGCTCCACGGCATCCTTGGGCCAGTCGTCCAGCAATGTCGCGAGCGCTTCCTTGGCGCGCTGCACGCGAACGTCGCGTTCGGTGGTCGCCAGCGCGCCTTCGAGCACTTCGGCAACGCGGGCATAAAGCTCGCGCAGCAGCGTCGCCTTCCAGCCGTTCCAGACTTTCGGCGACACCGCCCGCATGTCGGCGACTGTCAGCACCAGAAGCAGCCGCAGACGCTCCGGCGACTGGATGGTATCCGCCAGATCGACGATCGTTTTCGGATCGTCGATGTCGCGCTTGAATGCGGTCTGGCTGAGCAGCAGGTGGTGCAGCACCAGCCACGAGACCGTTTCGGTCTCTTCCGCCGCCAAGCCGAGTGCCGGGCCGACCTGCAGCGCCAGTTCGGCGCCCAGTTCCGAATGATCGCCACCGCGGCCCTTCGCGATGTCATGCAGCAGCATCGCGAGGTAGAGGGCTCGACGCGACTGCAACTGGTCGGTCAGTCCCGTCGCGACCGGGGCGACGGTATCCAGCTCGGCCCGCTCCAGCATGTTGAGGACACGAATGGCTTCGATCGTGTGCTCGTCCACCGTGAAGACGTGATAGGTATCGAACTGCATCTGCCCGACGATGCGCGCCCAGTCGGGAATGAAGCGCCCGAGAAAGCCGGTCTCATTCATGATGGAAAGCCAGTGGGCCGAGTCGACGCGGTGCCGCTCGCTGTCGCGACCACTGAGCAGGTCGAGGAACAGGGCCGCGGCTTCCGGGTTGCCGCGCAATTGTACGGCGCGGCGCTCGTTGCGGATGAGCGCGCGCATCGCCAGCGGGTGCAGCGCAAAGCCTCGGTCGCGCGCGATCTGCAGGATGCGCAGCATCAGGATCGGCTCATCGCGGAAGTCGCGCGCGCGGGTCCACATGAGCTTGCCGTCGGCCAGCACGAACCCGGCCTGCATGATCGCGGCGTCGGTGGCGGGTGCAAGCGCGGGAGGGCCGAGTGCCGCCCGCACCAGGGCAGGCTCCAGCACATGCGTCAGCCGCGTGACCTCCCGTGCCGTCAGGAAATAGTGGCGCATGAACCGCTCGACGCCGTCCTGCCGTCCATGCCGGGTGTAGCCCATGCGCGCCCCGACAACGGGCTGGAGGTCGAAGGTCAGCCGCTCCTCCGCACGTCCGGTCACGTAGTGAAGATGAAACCGCAAGGTCCAAAGAAAATCCCATGACCGCTTCGCAAGTCGTGCCTCAGTCAAAGTAATGATGCCAGCCATCGGGCCTTCGGTTTGGACCAGATCAAATATGGTCGCTATACCGAACGCATAGCGAGATATCCAATAAAGGGTCTGGAGGTCGCGCAGCCCGCCGCGACCCTCTTTGATGTTCGGTTCGACGACAAATGGGCTGTCGCCATATCGCCGATGCCGCGCGGCACGCTCCGCGCGTTTGGCCGCGATGTAGCCGCCCGCTCCCGCGGCCCGGCACGCTTCGCGGAACACCTCCGCGAATTCGAAGAACAGGGGCGAATCCCCGGCGATGGGGCGTGCGTCCAGTAGCGACGTTCTGACCGTGGCATCGCCGTTGGCCTCGGTGAGGCAATCGGCCACGGACCGCGTCGCATGGCCGACCTTCAGGCCGAGATCCCACAAAAAATACAGTATGAATTCAACGGTCTGAAGCGCCTCGGCGCTGGGCGCGTCCGGTGTCAGGAACAGCAGGTCGATGTCGCTGAACGGTGCCAGGACGCCCCGTCCATATCCGCCGGTGGCAGCCACCGCGAGCCGCCCGACCGACGCGATGTCGCGCAGCGATAGCGCATAATCCAGCAGCACCTTGATCACGCCGTCGGTCAGGGAGGCGAGCAGGTGCGCCGCCTTCAGCCCCGGCAGATTTCCCTCTTCGAATGTGTCGCGGACATGCCCCTGCAACCGCGCGAGGTGGCGGCGGAACTGGGCGAGCACCTCCTCCCGCGGCATCTCGACGCCGTCATGCCCGATGGCGGCCAGCGACTGCGACAGCAGCGCGGCTGCCTCGCCCGGATCAGACGGAAACGGTGGCGGAACGGTCATCTGCGCGATGTTAGCGGGCAATTCTAGACTGCAACAGCGCTCAACTCCTTCAGCCGATAAAGCTCCTGCAACGCCTCCCGCGGCGAAAGCCGGTCCGGCTCGATCGTGGCGATAGCCTCCCGCAACGGGTCGGCGGCGGGTGTCGGCGATGGCGCGAGGAGCGGCAGGGCAGCCCCTTCGGTCAGATTTCCCGCTCTGGCTTCGAGGGATGTGAGCAAGGATGCCGCTCGCTTGACGACCGCCGGCGGAATGCCGGCAAGGCGGGCGACCTGCACACCGAAACTGCGACGGGCCGCGCCCCTGATCACTTCATGCTGAAACACGATTTCGCCGCGATATTCCCGAATGCGCATCGTATGCGGCGCCAGGCGGGGCAACTCGCCGCTCAGGCCGGCCAGTTCATGGAAGTGCGTGGCAAAAATGACGCGGCACCGTATGGCGTTGTGCAAAGCCTCCAGGACTGCCCAGGCAATGGCCAATCCATCCAGCGTCGCGGTGCCGCGGCCGATCTCATCGACGACGACGAGGCTGCGCGGTCCCGCCTGATGCAGGATGGCCGCGGTTTCCGTCATCTCCACCATGAACGTGCTGAGACCGCGGGCCAGATCATCGGCCGCACCGACGCGGGAAAACAGTCGATCCACGATGCCGAGGCTTGCCGCCTCGGCCGGCACCGGCAGGCCCGCCTGTGCAAGCACGACGGTCAGCGCGTTCTGACGCAGGAATGTCGACTTGCCCGCCATGTTGGGGCCGGTCAGGAGCAGCACGCGGCGTTCGCCGGAAAGATCGCAGTCGTTCGGCACGAAGGCACTGCGGCCAGCCAGCGCCGCCTCGACAACCGGATGGCGGCCGGCGACGATCGAGAATGCCGGATCGTCGGAAACCGTCGGTCGGCACCAGCGCGCTGCTTCCGCGAGGCGCGCGCAGCTTTGTGCGACGTCGAGTGCGGCGAGCGCCGAAGCGCAGGCGGCGAGCCGCTCGGCCTCGGCCAGCACCTGGCCGCAGAGCGATGCAAAGACGGCGCGCTCGCGCGCAGCGGCCCGGTCGGACGCTTCCGCGATCCTGCGATCCAGGTCGGCAAGTTCGGGAGTGGACAGGCGGGCACCGCTGGCCGTTCCCTGCCGCAAGCTGAGTTCCGGGAAGGCGCGCAGTTTTTCCGCGGATGCCGCGGGCACCTCGATGACGTAACCGAGCTGCTGATGGTGTTTGATCTTCAGGCTGGCAACGCCGAAGCGCTGCGCGTAATCGAGCTGCATCGTCGCGATGATGCGCCGACTGTCGTCGCGCAGCCGTCGTTCCGCATCAAGTTGCGGATCGAAGCCGGACGCGATGGCGCTGTCATCGACGCGCAGCGGCACCGGCTCGGCCAATGCGGAAGACAAGGTCTCGACCAGCGCCTGCGGCGGTTCGAGCGCCCTGGCGGCGTCCGACAGAAGGGGCGGGAGCGGCCCCGTCAGGATCGCCCTGCATCTGGCCGCCGCGGCGAGCGCGTCGCGCAATCCGGCGAGATCGCGCGGCCCGCCGCGGCCGAGGGACACGCGCGCCAGGGCGCGTGCCATGTCGCCCGAACCCCGCAATGCGGTTCGTATGGCCCGCGCGGCTTCCTGGTTTTCAAGCAGCCAGCGCCATCCATCCTGGCGGTTGCGAATGGCGCCGGCATCGACCAGCGGGGCGACCAGCCACTCCGCCAGCAACCGGGCGCCGGCGGCGGTGAGCGTGTGATCGACGACGGAGAGCAGGGTGTGCGCGTGCGTTCCGTCGCGCGCACGCACGATCTCCAGACTCGCGCGGGTCGATGCGTCCATCTCCATCCGCCCCGCGACGGTCTGCGGAGCCGGGTGCGAAAGTCGGGGCAGTTTTCCTGCCTGGGTTGAGCGCACGTAGTCGATCGCCGCGGCCGCCGCTGCGACTTCCGCGTCGCCGAAGCTTCCGAACGCACTGAGGCTCGCCACGCCGAACGCCTCGGCAAGCCGGCGCCGAGGCGCGTCGGGCACAGCAACGGACACGCGTCGCGATTGCCATTCCCCGAGCGCCAGATCGGCGGGCGCCAGGATCTCGGCGGGGTCCAGGCGGGCAAGCAATCTTGCCAGTCCCTCCGGTTCGACTTCCGCCGTTTCGAACAGTCCGGTGGAGATATCGATCCAGGCGGTGCCGATCCGGCCGTCGTGCGGTGCCACCGACAGCAGGATGTTCGACCGGCTGCCTTCGAGCAGCGCCTCCTCGGTCAACGTCCCGGGCGTGACGAGGCGGACGACTTCCCGCCGGATCGGCGCCTTGCCACTGCGCGCCTTCGCGTCCTCCACCTGGTCGGCGATCGCGACCCGGAAGCCCTTGCGTATCAGGCGGAGCAGGTAGGCGTCTGCTGCATGTGCCGGAACGCCGCACATCGGGATGGGCTGCCCCGCATGCTCGCCGCGCGCGGTGAGTTGGATGTCCAGCACGGTCGCGGCGGCTTCGGCGTCACCGAAGAACAGCTCGAAGAAGTCTCCCATGCGGAAAAACACCAGCGCATCGGGGTGCTTCGACTTGGCGGCAAACCACTGGGCCAACGCCGGCGTCGCACCGTCGGGATCCGGTGGAGGTGGAACAGGCATCATACCGCAGGTTTACCGGGCCCTATCGCGGATGCGAAGCGCAACCCTTGTCGCGGCCCAGGATGCTGGTTCACGATGGGCCGGAAGCTGGAAAAAAGTGAACGGGGAGGGACTGCATGGCCGACGGCAGGGGCGATTCGCGCACGGCCCGTATTTCGGCCCAGGAAGCGCTGGCGATGCACGCCTCCGGCCGGCCCGGCAAGCTGGAGATCCGGATTACCAAGCCGCTGGTGACCGCGCGCGACCTCTCCCTCGCGTATTCGCCCGGAGTCGCCGAACCGTGCCTCGAAATCCGCCGCGATCCGACGCTTGCCTACGACTATACGAGCAAGGGAAACATGGTGGCGGTCGTCTCCAACGGAACGGCGGTCCTGGGCCTGGGAAATCTCGGTGCCTTGGCGAGCAAGCCGGTGATGGAAGGCAAGGTCGCCCTGTTCAAGCGCTTTGCTGATGTCGATGGGATCGATCTTTGCGTCGAGACGGAAGACGTTCAGCAATTTATTGAGTGCGTGCGGTATCTCGGGCCGAGCTTCGGTGGCATCAACCTGGAGGATATCCGGGCGCCGGAATGTTTTATCATCGAAGACCGGCTCCGTGAACTGATGGACGTGCCGGTATTTCACGACGATCAGCACGGAACGGCCATCGTAGCGGCGGCCGGGTTGGTGAACGCATGCATGCTGACCGGGCGCGATCTCCGGTCATTGCGGCTTGTGGTCAATGGCGCGGGGGCGGCAGCGATTGCCTGCGTCGAGCTGCTGAAGGCGATGGGGGCGCCCCATGACGGGATCATCCTGTGCGATACCAAGGGCGTCGTCTATCAGGGACGCACCGAGGGCATGAACCAGTGGAAGAGCGCCCACGCGGTTGCGACCCGCGCCCGCACGCTGTCGGAGGCGATCGAGGGCGCCGATGCGTTTTTCGGACTTTCCGTCAAAGGCGCGCTGTCACAGGACATGATTCGCCGGATGGGGCCGCAACCCATCATCTTCGCGATGGCCAATCCCGATCCGGAGATCACGCCGGAAGAAGCGAGGGCAGCCAGCCCCGATGCCATCATCGCCACCGGGCGGAGCGACTATCCGAATCAGGTGAACAACGTACTCGGGTTCCCGTATATCTTTCGCGGGGCCCTGGATGTGCGGGCGCGCACGATCAACGACGCCATGAAGATCGCCGCGGCCGACGCCCTCGCGCAACTGGCTCGCGAAGATGTCCCCGACGAAGTGAGCAGTGCCGGCGCGGGCCACCGCCTTCAGTTCGGACCCGAATACATCATCCCCAACGCCTTCGATCCGCGCCTGATCTCACGGGTGGCGCCTGCCGTGGCGAAGGCGGCGATGGAATCCGGCGTCGCGCGTCGGCCGATTGCAGATCTGCGCAAGTATGCGCGGGAGCTGTCCGGACGGCTGGACCCGACGGCCAACGCGCTGGACGCGATCATGGAAAGCGTGCGCGTCAATCCCAAGCGAATGGTATTCGCGGAAGGCGAGGAGGAAAAGATCGTCCGCTCGGCCGTGGCGTATCGTAACGCGGGATACGGGACACCTGTATTGATCGGGCGGGAGGATCGGGTGCAGGCGACCATGGCGCGGCTGGGGCTGGGGAACGCCGAAGGATTGGAAATCCACAACGCGCGCATTTCGAAGAACAACGGGAAATATGCCGAATATCTGTATCGGCGACTGCAGCGCCGCGGATATCTGTTCCGCGACTGCCAGCGCATGGTCAACCAGGACAGGAATGTCTTTGCCGCCTGCATGGTGGCGACCGGCGATGCCGACGCCATGGTCACGGGATTGACGCGGGCCGCTTCGGTCTGCGTCGAGGAGATCGGATTGGCCATCGATCCTGCGGTCGGCGGCGTCGCCTTCGGCTTGACCCTGATGATCGGCGCGCGCGGGGCGACCATATTCATCGCGGATACTTTGATGCATTTCCGTCCCGACCCGCACCAGCTCGCCGACATCTGCTGTGGCGCGGCGGCTGCGGCGCGCGAACTCGGGCACGAGCCGCGGGTGGCGCTGCTGTCGCACTCCACCTTCGGGAATCCGATGCACGTCACGGTCAACACGATGCGCGAGGCGGTGGCCGAACTGGATGTTCGCGGGGTCGACTTCGAATACGACGGGGAGATGAGTCCGGACGTTGCACTCGACCCGTCATTTCGGGCGCTTTATCCGTTCAGCCGGCTGACCGGCCCCGCGAACGTCCTTGTGATGCCCGGGCTGCACTCGGCGCATATTACGTCCCGGCTGGCTCCGCGCCTCGGCGGCGGGGGGACGATCGGTCCGCTGATCATCGGCCTGGCCTATGCCGCGCAACTCGTGCCCATGGACGCCTCGGTCAGCCAGATCGTGGAGATCGCCGCGATTGCGGCCCATCAGGCGGCCGCGCGGGTCCGCGGCACACAGCAGCCGGATGCCGCCGGCGGCAGCGGTCTCCAAAGCTGATCCTCAGGCCGCAGACAGCGCATGCTCCGGCGCAACCTCGCGGTGAGTGACGCTCTCGTAGGCTCTGAGAATGTAGCCGCGGCCCCAGACGGTGCCGATCAGGTCATCCGCGCCTGCGGCTGCCAGCTTCTTGCGCAGCTTGCAGATGAAGACGTCGATGATCTTCATTTCCGGCTCGTCGAGGCCACCGTAGAGATGGTTGAGGAAGGTTTCCTTGCTGAGAACGATGTCTTTTCGCAACGCAAGGAGTTCCAGGATGGCATATTCTTTCGCAGTGAGATGAACGGGCACCTCTTTCACGGACACTTCCCGGCTGTCCAGATTGAGCTTGAGCGGCCCGATGGTCAGCACGGGCCGGCTGTACCCCTTGCTGCGACGAACGACAGCCTGGATTCGCGCGAGAAGCTCCGTCTTGTCGAAGGGCTTCGTGATGAAATCATCGGCCCCGAGACCGAAGCCCTTAACTTTTGCATTCGGCCGTGAAAGACCGGAGAGGATCAATATAGGAATGTCGATCCTGGCGTTCCGCATGCGCCGGACGACTTCGTAGCCCTCAATGTCCGGAAGAACCAAGTCTAGTATTACGATGTCATAGTCATAATGCCGCACCAGCTCAAGTGCTTCTTCGCCCGTATCGACGGTATCGACGACCATTCCCCCGGACTTCAGGGCCAATACAAGCCCTTTGATGGTCGATACATCGTCATCAACCAAAAGTGTGCGCATCGATGCCTCGTTCGCAACTTGAAGTTGCAATCCGGTAGCACCGCGGGCACCCCCTGTCCACACATTTTCCGACCGAATCGTCCGATATTCGGCTTTCGTTAATACACTAATTGCTCTTTGGCGTTTCATATAATGCGCCAGGAGATTGCGGGTGTGCACAAATTTCGTGAATCGTTGCTGTGCGGCTTTGGAGATTGTGACGGTGCAGAGTCCGGCCGAGGTTCATGGCCTGGTGGCTTCGATCTCGGGGATGACGCTGCAAGTGCGTGGGGTCGTTTCTCTGGCGCGAATCGGCGATCGACTCACGCTCTGCCCTGCGCACGCGCCGGGCGTGGCCATGGAGGTCGTCGGCTTCACCGGCGATGTCACCGAGGCGCTCGCCTTCGGCGCCCTGGATCACATCGGCCATGGATGCCGCGTTGCGGCAGCGCTTCCCCCTCGTCCGGCCTCCGTCTGCGTGACCGACCACCTGCTCGGGCGCATCATCGATCCCGCAGGGTTGCCGCTCGACGGAGGGCCGCCGCTGCCGACGAACGGCGTCAGGAGGCGGATCGACGCGCCGCCGCTGCCGGCCGCCTCGCGCGATCGGCTGGGCCGGCGGCTCCATTTCGGCATTCGTGCCCTGGATATGTTCCTGCCGATGCAGCAGGGACAACGCCTTGGAATCTTTGCCGGCTCCGGCGTGGGCAAATCGACGCTCCTCGCCTCGCTTGCGGAAGCATCCGTCTGCGATGTGGCGGTGATTGCGCTCGTCGGCGAACGCGGCCGCGAAGTGCGCGAATTCGTCGAGGATATTTTGGGCAGCGACGGGCTGCCCCGCGCCGTCGTCGTGGTGGCCACATCGGATCTTCCGCCGATGATCCGCAGGGATGCGGCGCTGGCCGCCACCACGATTGCCGAATACTTCAGGAATGCGGGGCGGCACGTCCTCCTGCTCATCGACAGCATCACGCGGTTCGCCATGGCCCTGCGGGAAATCGCCCTGTCCGGCGGAGAGGCGCCGGGACTGCGCGGCTATCCCCCAAGCGTGCTCTCGGCATTGCCACGATTGCTTGAACGCCCCGGTCCCGGCGTCCGCGGACAGGCCGGGTCGATCACCGCGCTGCTGACGGTGCTGGTCGAGGCGGACGATGTGAACGACCCGATCGCCGATGCGATCCGCAGCATTCTGGATGGCCATATCGTTCTCGATCGCCGTCTGGCGGAGCGGGGAAGCTTCCCGCCGATCGACGTGCTGCGGTCGATCTCCCGGACAGCCGCGCAATGCGCCGGACGCCGGGAGACGGCGTTGGCGCGCCGGGCGCGCGGCATACTGGCCCTCAGCGACGAGCTGTCCGACCTCGTGCGCCTCGGAGCCTACCGCCCCGGGACGGACCCGAAGGCCGATGAAGCACTGCGGCTCGCCCCGGCAATCCGTGATCTGATCCAGCAGCCGCACGGCGCGCCGGCAGAACAGCGAAGCCCGCTGGATATCCTGGAAACCCTGTTCGGCGGTGAGGCCAATGCGTAGCGACCCGCTCGACCGCGTCCTTCGAGCCAAGCGAGTCGCGAGGATGGCGGCGGAGCAGGACCTGATGGAAGCCCTGGCGGACGAGATCAGATTGAACTCCGAGATCGATGCGCATTCGGCGATGCTGCGGCAGGAGCGGGATTTCATCGAACAGCAACCGTCGCCGCACGGTGCATCGGCGCTGCGTGCGACCTGGCTCGTACGTGCATCCGCCGGGCTGATCCGGAAGCGGACGGAGCGGACCGAAGCGGAATCTGCGACGGTGCTTGCCCGCTCCCGCCTGACACAGGCCATGACGAATGAGGCGCTGATTTCCGCCCTGAGCGAGGCCGAGCGAGCCCGCATCGCCCTGGCCGACCAGCGCAGAGCGCAGGCGGCCTTCGCGGAGGCCATCCAGGCGCGGTTCACCCGCGGCCGGCGGCAAAAGTGAACCCTTGACGATCGCGTTCGCGGCGGGTCACCACACGGCGTCACAGCATGGAGTGAACCCGGTGCGGATTGCCATGATCGGGGGCGGATATGTCGGCCTGGTATCGGGTGCCTGCTTCGCGGAGTTCGGCGTCGAAGTGGCAGTCGTGGAAGCCGACCCCCATCGCCTCGCCGCATTGCGGGCGGGGCGCCTGCCGATCTACGAGCCGGGGCTCGACCAGTTGGTAGCGGATAATGTGGCGGCCGGTCGCCTGAGCTTCGGCGACGACCTGGCGGCGGCCGTCGATGGGGCGGAGGCGATCTTCATCGCCGTCGGTACGCCGGCCCGGCGCGGCGACGGACACGCGGACCTCCGGTTCGTCTATGAAGCGGCGGCGCAGATTGCCCGTGCGATGACAGGCTATGCGGTGATCGTGACGAAATCCACCGTGCCGGTGGGGACGGGGCGGCGGATCGCCGAGATCGTCCGCGGCGCGCGTCCCGAGGCGGAATTCGACGTCGCGTCCAATCCGGAATTCCTTCGCGAAGGAAGCGCGATCCGAGACTTCATGCATCCGGACCGGGTCATAATCGGCACCGAAAGCGACCGGGCCGAGGAAATCCTGCGACGCTTGTATCGCCCGCTCTATCTGATCGAGACCCCGATCGTCTCGACCGGGATCGAAACGGCAGAACTGACGAAATATGCAGCGAATTCCTTCCTGGCTATGAAAGTGACATTCATCAACGAAATGGCCGATCTGTGCGAAAAGGTCGGCGCCGATGTTCACGAGGTCGCGCGCGGCATTGGGCTCGACGGGCGTATCGGGCGGAAATTCCTGCATCCCGGCCCGGGATTCGGAGGCTCCTGCTTTCCCAAGGACACGCTGGCGCTGACCCGCATCGCACAGGATGCCGGCGCGCCCTGCCGGCTGGTCGAAACGGTCGTGTCGGTGAACAATGCCCGCAAGTCGAGCATGGCGATGCGGGTCATCTCCGCGTGCACTGGGACCGTCCGTGGGAAGACGATTGCGGTCCTGGGTCTGACCTTCAAGCCGGAAACCGACGACATGCGCGATGCGCCCTCCATACCGATACTCTGGAGCCTGGCGCAGGAAGGCGCGGTTCTGCGGGTCTATGATCCGGTCGGCACGCAGCAGGCGAAGGAACTGCTTCCGGATGGCATGACCTACTGCGAAAGCGCCCTCGAAGCCGTGACGGGGGCAGACGCACTTGTTGTCATCACCGAATGGAACGAGTTCCGCTCGCTTGCCCCGGAACGTCTCAAGCAGTTGATGGGCGGCAGGGTCATCGTCGATCTGCGGAACATTTTCGAACCATCCGCCATGCGTGCCGCCGGCTTCGAATATCATGCCATCGGCCGGCCGGCTGCATGACCTATCCTGATGTCGCGAACCCCGACCTGCTTCGCCGAATTCCGCTTGGCGCCAAGCGCGTGGTGGATATCGGGTGCGCAACCGGCGCGCTCGGGGCCGAATTCAAGCGGCGAAATCCGCGCGCGCATTACATCGGCGTGGAGCAGGATATCAATGCCGCGCAGATCGCCGCCACCCGGGTCGACGAAATCATAGTCGGCAACATCGAAGAACGTCCTTCCCCGTTGACGGACCGTATCCCGCCCGAAAGCGTGGATTGTCTGATCTA